>JAZQAP010000443.1:0-2742 GCA_045545275.1 Thermoguttaceae bacterium
GATTTGGCGACCGGCGCTTCCGATCGCGCTAACGCATTCCGACCAAGCGACGGTGTTCGAGGTGCCGTCGGTAACGGCGGACATCGGCGGGAATTCGCCGACGTGGAAGACGCCGCGGTCCGCGGTTTTCGCGTCGCCCCCTTCGTCGTCCGGGTGGCGGTTGTTGTTCCACATCGAGTCGCCGCGGCTCGACATATAGTTGCAGCGACCCGATTTATGACCGTCGGTCGACGGTTGCGTCGCGTTGCCGTCGGACGGGCAGAGGAACGCGGTGATAACCGTGGCGAGCGCCGGATAGTCGACGGTGAAGTCGCCGCTCCACGGGTGTTGGAGTTGCGGCGAACGGGACGGTTCCGTGTAGGAAACGATTTCGGTGTAAACGGCGTTTTGTTCGACGTAGGGCAACATATGGACGATCGCGCCGAAGCCGCCGCCGGCCGATTTCGAACCGTTGTGAATGTAGCCGCATTTGCCGAGCATCGAACGGGCCGCCGGGAGGGCGTTGTTCGTATCGTGGTAGTTTTGGACGGCCAACCCGAGTTGTTTCAGGTTGTTCGTGCATTGCATGCGACGGGCGGCTTCGCGAGCGGCCTGAACCGCCGGGAGAAGCAGACCGATCAAAATGCCGATGATCGCGATAACGACCAACAGTTCGACGAGCGTAAAGCCCGAACGTTCGTTGCGTTGAGAGGTCATAACGGGTTTCCTTTAAATAACGTGAAGTATAATATTGAGGCGGGATCGCGATAAAAGGGCGCGACCCTTGAAAACGTAACAACGTAGAATACTCGTAAAAATTAGGAAACGCGAACGAGGGGGAACGAACCGGGAGCCGCGCAAAAATCAAAGTTTGGGGCGACTCGGCGGCGTTCCGCTCCTTGGCGTTCCGTCTTAAGTATAACTTGCGCTTTCCTTTTCGTCAAGCGTTTTCGCGAAAAAACGTCGACCGACGCGGAGGGCGTTTCGGCGATGTTAAAACGTTGGGAAAACGGCTCTTTGTCGCGATTTGTAAAACGCTAAAAATTTGATTTTAGAACGCGCTAAACGGCGTCGATATTCGAAAACGACGCGGCGGATTCGAACAAATGAGGAAATTTGACGTCGACTTGCAAGGCGCAAAACGGAATATAAATATTTTTTTATTTTTTAAACTTTGGAACAATTGAAGCGATTGAAACGGTCGCGACGGTTAGAGCGGTCGGCGCGGTCGCGAAAAGTTGGGGAACTGGCGAAAACGGGAGGAATTTAAGGCGGCGCGAAATTTTTTCGACAAAAAAAGGCGATTATCGGGAAAAAAACGAAAAAAATTCGCGTTGCGCTCTTGATAAGGGCGGCGGTCGCTGGTATAACGGTAATCGGCGAGTCCCGGTTTCTGTGGCGAAACGGCGACTTTGACGATTTTAGCGGTTTTGTCGAAACTCGGGCGAAACCGTTTCACCCTTAAAACAACGCGGAACGACGACGATGGCCTCGAAACTTACTCGCAACGTGATTTTGAATTCTCGAACGATCGCCGGAACGGTCTTCACCGGCTTGACGTGGGGCGCCGTGCACGCGGCGGAGCGCAACGAGCTGAAAATCGGCCTCGTCGGGTGCGGCGGACGCGGTCGCGGAGCGATCGTCAACGCGCTGAACGCCGACCCGAACACGAAGGTCGTCGCGCTGGCCGACGCGTTCGAAGCGAACGCCAAAGCCGCCGCCGAAGGGCTCCAAACGCAATTCGAAGACCGCGTCGACCTGAAAGACGGAATCTTCTGGGGCCTCGACGCTTATAAAGAAGTCGTCGACCGCGTCGACGTCGTGTTGCTCTGCGAAGTCGCGGCGTTCCGTCCGCGCTCGATGCGTTACGCCGTCGAGCAAGGGAAGCACGTCTTCGCCGAAAAACCGAACGCGATCGACGCGCCCGGCGTCCGTTCGGTCGTCGAGTCGGCGCAAATCGCCAAAGAAAAGGGCCTCACCCTCGTTTCCGGTCTCTGCTGGCGTTACGACCTGAACGTCCAAGACATGATGAAGCGCACCCTCGACGGCGCCATCGGCGAAATCACGTCGGCGCGCTTGAATTACCTCGCCGGGAAACTTTGGACGCGTCCGCGCCAAGAGGGGGACACGGAGTTGATGTACCAAGTTCGCAACTGGTACAACTTCGCGGGCTGCTCCGGCGACTTTATGCTCAGCCAACACGTTCACACGCTCGACAAGGGCCTCTGGGCGATGCGCGACGTTCCGCCGGCTTCCTGCTTCGCGCTCGGCGGTCGCATGCAACGCGTCGAACAACCGGAATACGGCGACATTTACGACGCCGCCGCGATGGTCTTCGAGTACCCGAACGGAACGACGCTCAACACCTTCTGCCGTCAACAAGACAACTGCTGGAGCGAAAACGAAGCGTACTTCACCGGAACGAAGGGACACGCCGCCGTTCTGCGCAACGCTCGCATTACCGACCTCGACGGCAAGGTGATTTACCAACAAGAAAAGGTCGAGTCCGATATGTACGAACTCGAACACCGCGAACTCTTTAAGTCGGTGCGCGGCGAGATTGATGCGATCAACAACGGCGACTATATGGCCAAAGCGACCGCGATGGGGATCATGGCCCGAACCGCCTGCTACACCGGGAAGCGCGTCAAGTGGGACGAAGTTTGGAACAGCGACGAAACGTTCGGCCCGAGCGAATATACTTGGGACGGAACGCCGCGCAACACGCCGGACGCGAACGGTCGTTACAAGGTCGCGGTTCCG
>JAZQAP010000444.1:0-6224 GCA_045545275.1 Thermoguttaceae bacterium
TCCTTCGCGATCATTGCAGGAAGCCTTTTAAGCGGAAGTTGTTGTTTTAAACGGTTTGCGGTCGAGCGTTTCGGACGTCCGACGGGACGGGCGCCGCGAAGTAAAAAGCGGTCGACAAACAAAATATCGTCGATTATTATATCGCGTTTCGGCGATTTGAAAAGCGGGCGCGTTCGGTTCGGCGGCGACTTTTGGCGACTTTTGTCGTTGAAAACGCTTGGTTTTGTCGATTTTATCGGTTATATCGGTTGGGATGTTGGGCGATTTGGCGTTAAAGTCGACGCAAATTTTCCGGTTTGCCGGACGGAGTCGCTTTTTTGAGAAAAGCGCGCGAATTGGAAAAAATCGAAGCTGGAGCGTTGATTTTCGGCGTCGAGTTTGGTAAAATAACGGCAAGAGCGGGGAACGGCGCGTCGGACGCCGCTCGTCGAGGAATTTTAACGATTTTATCGCCGTCGATTCGGACGGCAAACGGAGGAATTATGTCGTTGAGAACGAACAAGTTGCGTCAAGTTTTGTTTGGGGCGGCGCTCGGCGTCGCGGCGTTGGGCGTTTGCGCGGTTTCGCAGGTCGAAGCGCAAGACGCGAAGGCGGCGCAAGCGGCGAAAAAAGCGTCGATTCTCGTTGAAAAAGGCTTGCTCAAAAATCCGGAAGCGATGATGCGGACGAAGTTTCTCGCGGAGATCGACGAAGCGCGGGACGCTTGGATCGCGGAGTACGAGAAAGTCGAAACGCCCGCCGACGTCGAGGCTTATCAAAAGAAAAAGCGCGACTATTTCTTGAACGCGCTCGGGCCGATGTGGGAGCGAACGCCGCTCAACCCGCAGATTACCGGGCGCTTGACGAAGGAAAAATTCCGCGTCGAAAACGTGATTTTCGAGAGTCAACCGGGCGTTTACGTTACCGGCGCGCTCTTTTTGCCGCTCGAAGAACGCTTCAAGGGCCCGTATTCGGCGATGCTTATCTCTTGCGGACACTCGACTAACGGCAAGGCTTACGACCTTTACCAAAGTCTCGGGATTCTCGCGGCGGTCAACGGTTTGGCGGCGTTCGTCGTCGACCCGATCGACCAAGGCGAGCGTTTTCAACACCTTAACAAAGACGGCAAACCGACGTCGGTCGGCGTTCAAGCGCATAATCTCGTCGGCGCCGGCGCGACGCTCGTCGGGCGAAACTGCGCGACGTTCGAGGTTTGGGACTTGATGCGCGCCGTCGATTATTTGCAAAGTCGCGACGACATAATTCCCGACAAAATCGGCGCTTGCGGCACCAGCGGCGGCGGAACGCAAACCGCTTACATCATGTCGCTCGACGACCGAATCGCGTTGGCTTGCCCGTCGTGTTATATTTGTAGTATTTACGACGACCTGACGCATAATCTCGGCCCGCAAGACGCGGAACAGAACATTTTCGGTCAAGCGGCTTTCGGACTTGATCACGCCGATTATCTCTTCCTGCGCGCGCCGATTCCGACGCTGATGTGCTGCGTTACCGACGACTTTTTCAACGCGACCGACGGCTGGCGCTCGTACCGTTACGCGAAGCGAATTTTCTCCCGAATCGGTTGCAGCGAAAGACTTTCCATCGTCGAACAAGACCAAGGACACGGGTACGGCGAACAGCTGCGCGTCGCGACGATTCGCTGGGCGCTCCGTTGGTTGGCCGGCCGCGACGAAGCGATTACGCAACACGATCAACCGCTGTTGACCGACGAAGAACTCAACTCCGTTAAGAGCGGCAAGGGGATTATGAGCCTGCCTAACGCTCGGACGTCGCACGACTTAACGCGGGACTTGGCGAAAGAACTCGCGGCGCCGCGTCGCGAACGTTGGGCGAATATTTCCGCCGAGGAAGCGTCGCAAGTCGTTAAAGAACGGGCGGTTATCCGAAGCGGAAAAGACGCGCCGACGGCGAAAATCGTCGCGAGCGACGGCGCCGACGTCGTTTTCGAGACCGACGCCGATATCTTCCTGACCGCGAAAACGAACTTCGCCGCCGACGAAAAATTCGACGCGCTGACGCTCGTAATTAGCGACGTCGGAAGAACTTCCGAACCGACGAACGCGCTCTTCGCCGCCGAAAACGCCGGGAAAATCGCCGCCGTCGAGTTGCGCGGATACGGCGAAACGCAAGCTAAAGGCCGCGATTACTATCGTTACTCCGATTTCGGAACGGACGGCTCCGACTTCTGCTTGGCGTATCTCCTTGGCAAATCTTACGTTGGGCTTCGCGTCGACGACTTGCTGGCGGTCGCGAAGTATTACCGCGAAACGACCGGCGCGAAAATCGCGTTGAAAGCGGAAGGGCTCGCCGGAACGGTCGCGCTTTGCGCCGCGGTCGTCGAGCCGGAAGCGTTCGCGTCGGTCGAGCTGGTCGGCGACCTCCCGACTTGGACGGCGCAAATCGACGCCGCGCCGACGAAAATCGTCATGACGAACACTGTTTTCGGCGTTCTTAAAGACTTTGATATCGACGACTTGCGCGCGTATCTCGAAAAGCGCGGAACGTTGAAATAACGGTCGAAAACGCGCTTGATTTTTCCCGGTCGGCGCGTATAATAAAGGGAAAGAGCAGAGGCGGCGCGGCGGTTTTTGCGCGGCGTCGTCTTCGTTCGCCGGGTTTTTGGACGTTGCGAACGGCGCGGCGCAAGTCGCGTTGTTCGAAGAGTTTAGGGAAGTTGTTGGAAGATAGAAACGATGGATTCCGCCGCGCTTTTTAAGATTCAGTACGGGCTTTTTTTGATTTCGACGCGAGAAAACGACCGCGACAACGCTTGTATTGGCAACGTGTTGGCGCAAGTTTCGTCGTCGCCGCTTCGCGTCGCGCTTTCGAGTTCGAAACGCAATTATACTTGCGAAACGATCGAGCGAACGGGGCGCTTCAACGCGTCGACGCTGACGGTCGAGGCGCCGTTTGCGTTGTACGAGCGTTTCGGATTTCAAAGCGGGCGCGACGTCGATAAATTCGCCGGACTCGAAACGGTTCGCGCGGCGAACGGACTCGTTTACGAGCCGCGTTTCGCGAACGCTTATTTGAGTTGCAAAGTTGTTGAATCGCTCGACTTAGGTTCGCATCGGCTCTTTATCGCGGAGATCGAAGACGCGAAAGTTTTGTCCGACGTCGAATCGGCGACATACGAGTATTACCGTTCCGAGGTGAAGCCGAAACCGGCGGCGCCCGCGAAGGGCGTTAAAGGTTGGCGTTGCGGCGTTTGCGGGTATGTTCGCGAGGGCGAGGATTTGCCGAGCGATTTCGTTTGTCCGGTCTGCAAACACGGCGCGGTCGATTTCGTCAAAATTGAATCGGACGACGCGGCGTCGACGTCGGAACCGAACGCGACGCCGGAAAGTAACGACGCGGCGGCAAACGCTTGGCGTTGCTCGGTTTGCGGATACGTTCGTAAGGAAACGGAATTGCCCGGCGATTTCGTTTGCCCGGTCTGCGGCGTCGGCGCGGAGAAGTTCGAGCGCGTCGATTAAGCGACTCGGCGTCGTCGAAAAAAAAGTTACGTTGCGTCGTCCCGGCGCGTCGCGTCGGGCGACTTTTGATTTTAAACCTTTGAAACGACTTCTTGTCAAGGAGTGAAAAATGGAAAATAAAACTTGTGAAAACGGTTGGCGTTGCGACGTTTGCGGATATGTTTACGAAGGCGCGGAACTGCCGGAAGATTTCGTTTGTCCGGTCTGCGGCGTCGACGCGACCGAGTTCGTCGAAAACGAATAATTTGACGTCGATTAGCGAAACGCTCGACGCGTCGGAAGTGGCGGGCGTTGCGCGTTGAAAGCGGACGTCTTTAAATTGCGGAAAAGTAACGCGATACCGGGGGATAACGAAACGACGCGCAAGAAATTTGCTTGGAAGGTTGCGATGTGTCGCAGCATAACGGACGGAGCGGTTTGACGGCGTTTAGGTTTGTTATCGGCGAAATCGACGGACGGGGAAGCGAAGCGTCCAGGCCGGCGACGGAGGCGGCGCCGAAAACGCCGAAAAAACGGAAGTAAGGAAAACAAGGCAAAGTTTGCGGACGGCGTTCGAAAATTTTTTCGCTTTTTCGGGGCCGACGCTTGCTTTTCGGCGCGGTTTCGAGTAAACTGGTCTCTATAGATTTAAGGGCGAAATCGACTTCGACGGCGTTCGCGCGTCGGCGGAAGGCGTTTCGTCGGTATTTTTACGGTTAGGTAAATTGTTAGCGTTAAAGGGGTTGACGTGAAAAAATCGTATTTGGCGATCGATATGGGCGCGTCGAGCGGGCGACACGTCGTCGGACATTTCGACGGGAAGAAAATCGAGCTGGAAGAGCTTTATCGGTACGAAAACGGGCCGGTCGATATGAACGGGTCGCTTTATTGGGACTTGCCGGGGCTCTGGAAGCACGTCCAAAACGGCTTGCGCGCGGTCGGTTCGAAGTACGGCGCCGAAATTGCGAGCGTCGGCGTCGACACTTGGGGCGTCGACTTCGCGTTCCTTGGACGCGGCGGCGAATTGCTCGGGAACCCTTATTGTTACCGCGACCCGCGAACCGACGGCGCGATGGAACGAGCGTTTCAAACCGTTTCCCGCGATGAGATTTTCGCGCAAACCGGCTTGCAGTTTATGCAATTTAACTCCTTGTATCAGTTGATGGTAATGAAGGAGCAAAACTCGCCGATTCTCGACGTCGCGGAACGCTTCCTGCAAATTCCCGACCTCTTCCACTGGCTCCTCTCCGGCGTCGAAAGCAACGAGTTCACCAACGCGACGACGACGCAATGCTTCAACCCGCAAACGCGAACTTGGGCGACGCAACTCCTTGAAAAGTTTGGGATTCCGACGAATCTCTTCGCGCCGACCGCCGAGCCGGGGACGACGCTCGGGAGCTTGCGCAAGTCGCTCGCAGACGAAACCGGGCTGACGGCGGCGAACGTCGTTTTGCCGGGGACGCACGACACGGCCAGCGCGGTTCTCGCCGTTCCGTCCGCGAGTCCGCTCGGGACGCCCGATTGGGCTTACGTCAGCCTCGGGACTTGGGCGCTCGTCGGGATCGAGTCGCCGCGCCCGGTCGTCGACGCAACCGTCGCGAAATATAACTTTACGAACGAAGGCGGCGTCTGCGGAACGACGCGTATTTTGAAAAACGTTTGCGGAATGTGGCTCCTGCAAGAGTGCCGCCGCGCTTGGATGCAAGCCGGGAAAACCGGCGCCGATGGGAAGACGCTCGGTTGGGAAGACCTGAACGCTTGGACCGCCGCCGCGAAACCGTTCGGCGCGTTCGTCGACCCGGACGCTCCGGAGTTCTTGGCGCCGTCCGATATGCCGCGCACCGTCGCCGAGTTCGCCAAGAAAACGGGTCAAGCGGCGCCGGAAAACGAAGGCGCGACGTTGCGAACGATCGTCGACTCCTTGGCGCTTAAGTTCCGACGCGTCTTGGAGATGTGCGAGGAAATCGGCGGACGTAAAATCGAAACGCTCCATATGGTCGGCGGCGGCGTTCAAAACAAATTGCTGATGCAAGCGACCGCGGACGCGACCGGGCGTCGCGTTGTTTGCGGGCCGATCGAAGGAACCGGCGTCGGGAATATTTTGATGCAAGCGATCGGAGCGGGGGACGTCGCGAATGTCGTCGAAGCGCGCGAAATCGTTCGCAACAGCTTCGAAATCGTCGAATACGAGCCGAACGCCGCCGCGCGGGGCGCTTGGGACGACGCTTACGGGCGTTTTTTGAAAATTTTGAATTAGCGCCGATTTTCAAACGCGACGTTTAACGGCGTCGGCGTTCGGCGCGGTCTCGAACCGTCGAAACGCTCTTAGCTCGCGGGGCGTTTCGGCGGTTTCCGCAAGGGCGGCGGCGCGTCGCGGAGAAAAAAGGGAGCGCAAGGGAATTTTTCTTGTTTTTTTGGAATTTTTTGCGTTAATTTTTCGAAAATCTCGCCTCTGCGTATTGGAAATTTCGGCTTTTGTGCGAAAATGAAGTCGACGTCTTGTTTTTCTTATTGAACGCGTTGATCGCGTCTTTTATTTGTTTTAGATATGTAAAGCGATAATGGGAACGATATTTCGTTTGTTAACGTTGGCGTCGGCGTTTATAGTCGTCGGGTTCGGCGGCGGAACCTTCGAACTCGGCGCCCAAAACGTCGACGTCGAAAACAAAAAAAGGACGAAGAATATTGTCGTCGGAACCGTCGGGCCCAACGCGTCCTACGGAGCGCGTTTGACGGTTCCGAAAGGGCGCAAAGCTTTTTTGATTT
>JAZQAP010000445.1:0-1700 GCA_045545275.1 Thermoguttaceae bacterium
ACTACGTCGGCGTTCCGGTCGTCCTCGGCGACGGCGGCGTCAAGAAGATCGTCGAACTCCAAATGACCGACGAAGAAAAAGGCCTCTTCGCGAACAGCGTCCAAGCCGTCCGCGACCTCGTCTCGACGATGCACGGCCTCGTCGGCTGAATTCGCTAACCGTCGAAATCAAACGACTTCGCGCCGCGACCTTTCCCCACGAAGCGGCGCGAGTTTCCCGTTCGTTAAATTTCGACGCGCGATTCGAACGCTTCCGCTCAACGTTAAAAGCCGCTTGATTTCCGGGCCGTTTTTAACGTCGGGCGGCGTTTTTCTTGCGTCGCTTCCAAGAGCGACTTCAACGCGGTTTTCGCTCGACCGTTCGAGCAAAGGGGCAAGGATTTTATGTCGTTTCCGCGTCTTTCCTTCGCCGGTCTCGTCGTTTTGTGCGCCGCCGCTATGTTCGCGTTCTTCGTCGTCGCCGTCTATCGCGACCCGAGCGTTTTGACGACGTTTCCGCCCCCATGTATTTTCCGCAAAGCGACCGGAATCTATTGCCCCGGTTGCGGTTCGACGCGGGCCCTGCGCGCGTTGTTCGCAGGCGATTTTTTCGCCGCGCTTCGCTATAATCCGTTCTCGATCGCCGCTTTTTTCGCGCTTCCGGTTCTTCTCGTTCTCGCCCGCCCGAAATTTCGCGCCGTTTATTACCGCCTCGGCGTCGTCGTTTGCGCCGTCGTTCTCGTCTTTACCGTTCTGCGCAACCTTCCGTTCCCGGCGTTCGACTTTTTGCGCCCGCCGACCGCCCGCTAACCTCGCTTTTTTGCTTATTTTCTCGATTATTATAAGCGCGGCGCGGAAACGCCCTTCCTTTTTCAATTCGCCCCGCCTTGTTTTTCTCCGCCGCGTCGAGTAAAATAAAAACGAACGTCGCGTTTTGCCGTTCCCAATTTCGCTAAACCTTCCATTTCCCCCATTTTGCCGCGCGAGGTTCGTTATGTTTTGCCCGAAATGCGGAAATCCTCTCCCCGCCAACGCGCGTTTTTGTCCGCTTTGCGGCGTCGCGGTTCGTTCGAACGCTTCGCCGGGAATGGAGTCGCCGCTCGGCGCGTCGTCGTTCGAAACGTCCGGCGCTTCCGGAACGTCTTACGATTCCTCGAATCCTTACGCGGAGCCCTCGCCGTCCGACCCTTACGCGCCGTCCGATTGGAGCGACGCCGCGAATATTCCCGATTACTTAATTTGGAACGTTTTATCGACGCTTTTCTGCTGTCCGCCGCTCGGAATCGCCGGGATTATTTTTTCGATTCAAACGAACTCGGCCAAAACGCGATGCGATTTTGAAGCGGCCAAGCGTCATTCGTCGACGGCGAAAACGCTCCTCGTCGTCGGCGCCGTCGTGGGCGGACTTCAAGTTTTGCTTTCCCTCGTTTGGGTCGTCTTGACGGCGGCGATCCAAGTCGGGTCTCTCGGCGCGTTTTAAGCGAATCGCGAAAGCGCGTTTTTTCGCAAAACCCCTGTTTCGCCCATTTTAACTCGCCGGCCCAAACGCTCGAAAGAGCGGCGGGTTTCTTACGCAACCTTAAAATCGGCGATTTACTTAAAATAGGCGCTTTACAATTAGGAAAGCCTTCCTTTTTTTCAAGGAAATCGGAAAAAAAACGGGCGTTCCCCCTTTGCGCGTCGCGACGTATCCTTGACGAAAACGCAAGGAGCGCGAAAATT
>JAZQAP010000446.1:0-2963 GCA_045545275.1 Thermoguttaceae bacterium
GTCTTGAACGGGCGCCCGTCGTCGCCGAGAACCGTCCCGAACTTGACGTGCGTCAGCTCGACGTTCCCCATTCCGATGAAATCGGCGGCGGCGAAGAGCTGTTCGAAGTGGCGCGATTGGCGGAAGTCGACGACGTAGAGAATCGCGTCCGGCGCGAATTTATCGCGACGATATTCGAGCGTCGCCAAGTCGGTCGTCGCGTAAAGGAAGCCGCCGTCGCGCTTTTGAATCAACATCGGGACGTCGTCCCCGGCGAGGAAAACGCCGATCGCGCCGTCCGTTTCGCGAGCGACGCCCATTTGCTTCAGGCGGTCGACGAGGGGCGCCAAGCGGTCGTTGTAGAAACTTTCGCCGAGCGTTTCGTCGAATTGCACTTGGAGGCGTTCGTAAATTTTGTCGACTTCGGCGATGCAACGCGGCATAAACTCCTTCCAAAGCGCGAGGTTTTCCTCGTCGCCGTGGTGGAGTTTCGACGTTTCGGCCAAGACCGCTTCGCCGATATCTTCGCGCCCTTCGGCCAACTTCGCGATTTCCGGATTCCCTTCGACGCCGGCGATTTTCCCGACGACGGAGTCGTATTTTTCTTGCGCCGCGTCGAGCAACTTCGCCAAGCGGTCGCGCTCTTTGTTCGCTTTTTTCAGCGCGTCCTTCGCTTCTTTCGTTCCGTCGGCGTCGGCGGCGGCCTTCGCTTCGGCGACCTTCGCGGCTTGATCGGCGACCGATTTTTTCGCCGCGTCGAGGAGCGTTTCGGCGGTCGGGAGTTCCTTTTTCGCCCCGCGGTAATCGACGAGTTGACGCGTCAAGCGGTAAAGTCGGGCGAGTTCGTTCACCGGGTCGGCGTCGTAAGCGGCGCGATCGAGGAAGTTGCGGAAGCCGTAAATGATCATCCCGAACTGCGTGCCCCAGTCGCCGAGGTGATTGTCGGCGATCACGTCGTGCCCGAGGAAGCGGTGGACGCGGGCGAGCGAGTTGCCGATCATCGTCGAGCGGATGTGCCCGACGTGCAACGGTTTCGCGACGTTCGGCGCCGAATAGTCGAGGACGACGCGGCGCGGTTTCGCCGTTTTGTCGACGCCGAGACGCTCGTCGGTCGCCGCTTTTTGCAACGTTTCGGCCAAACGCTCCGATTTCACTTTGAGATTAATGAAGCCCGGCCCGGCGATTTCCGGCTCTTCGAACCAATCGCTCCAATCGAGGTTCGCGACGATTTCGGCGGCGACGTCGCGCGGCGCTTTCCCCAACTTCTTTCCGAGCGGCATCGCGAGGTTCGCTTGGAAGTCGCCGAATTTCGCGTCCTGACTCGGACGAATCAGCTCCAAATAGGGGCCCGGCTCGACGCCGATCGTTTCGAGCGCCTTGCCGAACCGTTCCGCGATGATTTTCAACACGTTCATTTTCTCTCTCTTCGCTATTTTCGCTATTTCAACTTTTTTTCGTTTTCGCCGTCAACGCGCCTTGACTAAAGCGCCCGTTTTACCCGACCGTCGTTTTCGCTCCAAACGAAACGCTCGCCGCCAACCGCGCCGACGCCCGACTTTCGCCGCCGCGCCCTTTTACCTAAATTGCGCAATCCGCCTTATTTCGTTTTCCCGTCGCCCAGTTCGTCGGTGTAAACGACTTTCGACTCGGCGGGAGGAGCGTCGACTTCGCCGGGCGCCGCTTCGAGCGGAGTATCCTTCCCCTTACCCCAAAGGTCTTCCAAGGCGTAAAACTCGCGGGTTTCCGGTTCGAAGAGGTGAACGAGGACGTCGCCGTAATCGAGAACGATCCAACGACTTTCGCCGTAACCTTCGAGATGGCGGCGCTTATCGCCAAGTTGTTTTTCGAAAACGTCGTCGATTTCCTCGCTCATCGCGTGAAGTTGGCGACGGCTGACGCCCGAAGCGACGACGAAAAAGTCGCACATTTGCGTTACTTCCCGCAAGTCGAGAATTTTAACGTCGCTTCCTTTGTTGTCGAGAATCGTTTTCGCGGCCAACCGGGCCCGCACCAGCGACGTCGGCAATTTTTTTTCGTTTCGCGCTTCGCTCACTTCGTTTTTTCCTTCATTAATATTAATAAGAGAGGCCGCGTCGACGACGAAACCGCCGCCCGCCGACCGTCAAATTCTTCGTTTTTTACCCAATTTCTCGCCGACGCGCTCGTCAACGCTTCGCCGACGCCGAAATTTTCCCTATTATATAACGAACGACGGCGCTTTTCAAGGGCGCGGGCCCGTCCGACGCGTCTTTTTCCCGCTTTACGCGTCGCCGCTAAAATCGCCGCGACCGTCGCGTTTTACGTCGTCGCCGCAAAGCGCCGTTTTCGCGTCTTTTTTCGAGAAAAGAGAGAAAACAAGACGACTTTAACGCCGCCAACGCCGCCGCGCCGCTCCTAGAAACCGTCCGAAAAACGCCGCCGGTTTCTCGCCGTCGCTCCGTCCGGCGAAAAGCGCTTCCCAACGCGTCAAGAAACAAAAAAAGCCGCGAAACCTTTAACGGTCTCGCGGCTTTTCAGCGACGTCGACGGGACTCGAACCCGCAACCACCGGATCGACAGTCCGGGACTCTAACCAATTGAGCTACGACGCCTACCGCAACGTCTCAACCGACGTTACAACGGATATTCTACCCGAAATTTGCGTTTGCGCAAGGGGGCGTTTCTTATTTTCTTGAAAATTTTTTCACTTAACGAAAATCGCCCCCGACGCCCGACCGCCGGCTCGATTCGCGCCTCCGTCGCTTCTCGTCGCGTCGACGCCGTTCGCTTCCGCCGTTTCCTTGTCTCAAACGCTCGCGCCTTTGTCCCGGCTTCGCGCTCTTCGGCAAGAAACAAAAAAACCGCGAAACCTTAACGATCTCGCGGTTTTCAGCGACGTCGACGGGACTCGAACCCGCAACCACCGGATCGACAGTCCGGGACTCTAACCAATTGAGCTACGACGCCTACCGCAACGTCTCAACCGACGTTACAACGGATATTCT
>JAZQAP010000447.1:0-3014 GCA_045545275.1 Thermoguttaceae bacterium
GTCGCTTTCGTACCCTTCCGGCGCCCAAAACGCGTCGCCGGCCCAGGTTCCGGTCGCGTCGAACGCGACGCCTTCGTCCTTCCACTCGTCGCAGTCGACGGTCGAACGGACTTCGTACCCGCGAACGTCGCCGCGTTCGGAAGTGTAGTAAAGCCAATACTTGCCGTCGAATTTAACGACTTCGCCGGTCGGCTTGCGCAGGACGGACGGGTCGGCCGCGACGCCGTTAGGATTGCGGTATTCGAGCGGTTGTCCCGCCGCCGAGTCGAGCGCGAAAACGGGCGTTCCGGTCGCGCCGAGAACGAGCGCGCCGAGCGCGCCGCCGACGATTTGGCGATGAAAATCTCTTCGATTCATTGTAAAACTTTCTTGTCGATAAAAACGTTGAAAAATAAGACGTTAAAAATGTCGATTTATCGAACGACGCCGCGTCGTTTCGTTAGTTCGCCTGCCTGCGGCGCTTCCAGCGGTCGCGCGGGTCTTCGGCGACGCCTTGTTTTTGCGGCGCGGGAATCAGTTGGAACGCGTCGTCGCCGAAACGCTCCTCGACGCGACGTCGCATTTCACTCGTCATATCGAGTTTGAATTCCGGGCATTTCAGCGTCGCTCGGGTTCCGTCGCGCATTAGGAGGCGGATTTCAAGGTCGGAACCGCGAGCGTTCCCGTCTTTGCCGACGCGGTACGTCTTTAAAATGTCGTAAAGCATCTTTGAACCGCCGTTTACGATCGACGATTCTTTCAAGCAAATCGCGACGCCGCGCGTCATCTCTTGGTCGGCGTTTTCGAACGGAATCGCTTCGTCGACGAAAAACGTCGTTTCGACGCCGCTGTCGGAGTCCTCCTCGCCGTCTTGTTTTTCCTTTTCTTTTTTCTCGAGTTTACCGCGCAAAAAGACGACGGCGTCGTTCTTTAGGTGTTGACCGTATTTGGCGAACGCGTCGGCCCACATGATCGCGCGCATCGACGAGTCGAGGTCTTCCACTTGGAAAATCGCGAATTGGCTCGGGCGACCGGGTTTCGGGTTCTTCGACGTTTTCACGTCGACGCCGGAGAGCGAGCCGCCGATCGTCGCGAAGGCTCGGTTCGGGAATTGCGTTACTTTCGCGATCGACGAAGCGTACATTTGCAGCTTTTCGCGGCAGTCGCCCAACGGGTGCGCGGTAACGTAAAAACCGAGCGTTTCCTTCTCGTAGGTCGCCGTTTCTTTCGCCGACCAATCGTCGACGTTCGGGAGACCGCGGAGGTTTTCCGCCATTTCCTCTTCCGGAGTTTTCGGCGTTTCCGGCGCTCCGAACGCTTCGTCGAAGAGGCTGCGCTGACCGCGCGCCCGGTCTTCCGCGACCGCTTGACCGTTTTTGTAAGCCTTGTCCAGCGCTTGCATTAGTTGCGAACGGCGAGCGCCCAAACAGTCGAACGCGCCGCATTTGATCAGCGATTCGACCGTGCCGCGTCCGACGAGCTTGGTGTCGACGCGTTCGTAAAAGTCGAAAATGCTTTTGAAGGGGCCGCCCTCTTCGCGAGCGCGAACGATCTCGGCGACCGCGTCTTCGCCGCAGGCTTTCACCGCGGTCAAACCGAAGAGAATTTTACCGTCGACGACTTTGTAGCGAGCGTCGCAAACGTTGACGTTCGGCGGGATTACTTCGATTCCCATCCGCTTGCAGTCGTCGACGTGTTCGACCGTTTTGTCGCGTTTGGTGAAGTTGCGCGCCGAAATGTCGCCGCAAAGGAGCGCCGCCATAAACGCCGCCGGGTAGTGCGCTTTCAAGTAAGCGGTCGTGTACGCGACGTTCGCGTAAGCGGTCGAGTGCGACTTGTTGAAGCCGTATCCGGCGAAAACTTTGATGAGGTCGAAAAGTTTTTGACCGGTTTCCTCGTCGAGGCCGTTCGCGACCGCGCCGGCGATGAAATCGTCGTTGAACTTCGCGATTTTGTCGTGTTTCTTTTTACTGATCGCTTTAATGCAAGTGTACGCGCTTGAAAGCGGAATGTTCCCGAGCCGGTTCAGGATGCGCATGATCTGCTCTTGGTAGACCATGACGCCGTTCGTTTCGGCGAGAACCTCTTCCAACACCGGGTGCAAGTATTCCGCTTTTTTGCGTTTGTGTTTAACGTCGACGTAGTCGTCGACCATGCCGCCTTCGAGCGGGCCCGGTCGGTAGAGCGCGAGAACGGCGATGATATCGCGGAAGTTGTCCGGTCGCATATTCATCAGAAGTTCGCGGATGCCGGAGCTTTCGAGCTGGAAAACGCCCTTCGTTTCGCCGCGGCAGAGGAGCGCGTAAGTTTCGGGATCGTCGAGCGGAAGCGAATACGGGTCGACCGTTTCTCCGGTCGTTTCCTTAATGATGCGCACCGCGTCGGCGAGAATCGAGAGGTTGCGCAAACCGAGGAAGTCCATTTTGAGGAGCCCGGCTTTTTCGACTTCGGCGCCCTGCCACTGCGTAACGAGTTCGTCTTTGCCGGTTAATTTTTGCACCGGAACGAAGTCGGTGAGGGCGCGCTGAGCGATGACGACGCCGCAAGCGTGCGTTCCGGCGCTTCGCGCCAAGCCTTCCGTTTGTTTCGCTAAGTCGATGAGTTCGCGGACGTCGGCGCTGCTTTCGTAAAGTTTGACGAGTTCCGGACTTTGGTCGAACGCTTTTTTGATCGTCATTTTCGGCGCGTCCGGAACGAGCTTCGTAACGGCGTTGACGTCGGCCAAGGGCATTCCGAGCGCGCGTCCGACGTCGCGGATCGCCATTTTGGCCGCCATCGTGCCGAAGACGCCGAGTTGCGCGACCTTTTCCGGCCCGTAGTGTTCCTTGACGTAGTCGATGATTTCGCCGCGCCGCGACTGTTCGAAGTCGATGTCGATATCCGGCGCCTCGATACGGTTTTCGTCCAAAAACCGTTCGAAAAGGAGGTCGAACTCGAGCGGGCAAACGTGCGACATATTGAGCGCGTAACAGACGATCGCGCCGACGCCGGAACCGCGGGCGGTGCGGTGGACGCCGCGCTCTTCCGCGACGCGA
>JAZQAP010000448.1:0-2401 GCA_045545275.1 Thermoguttaceae bacterium
CGTCCGTTAAAAGAGAAACGCGAAGTCGACCGTTCGCCCCGTCGCGCGTCCTCTTTTCCCGGGGCCGCGTTCGTTAAAAGAGAAACGCGAAGTCGACCGTTCGCCCGTCGCGCGTCCTCTTTTCCCGGGGCCGCGTCCGCCGACGTTCAGCCGGGAACGCCGAACGCTTCCCTTCCGCCTTCCAACGCGACGCGGCGCGACGGCGCGTTTAACGTCTTGCGCCGTCGTCGGTTGGAGCGTCTTAACGAAACGGTCGCGGTTCGCCGCAATAAGCGCAAGGTTTCGCGAGTCCCAATTTCCCCCGACGCCGTTAAGAAACATTTAAGCGGTCAAACGTTAATACTCGTAAACCCGCGTTATTTGGGCGTTTCCGACGTCGTAAGCGACCGCGAGCGCCGAAGCGGTCGGCGAAAACGCCAACCTTTGGACATACGAGTTTTTACCGACGCTTGGGATTCGCCCGTAAATTTCGCGCGTTCGGACGTCCCAAATAAAAACGGCGCCGCTATTTCCCGTCGCGACCGCGACCAAATTGTCGCGTTCCGAATACGCCAATTCGGGCGCGTTCATTTTTCCGGGAATTTTCACCTCGTATTCTTCAAGCGTTTCGAGCGCGGTCGGGTCGCGAAGAACGATCTTTTTAGACGCTTTTTTCGTCGCGCCGTTTTCGGCAAGGGTAAAAATTTTCTCTTCGTTCTTTAAGTAAAGGCAATGGATCGGCGAACTTTCGTCGCCGCGCTCCCAAACCGTTGTTTTGCCGGTTGTTAAATCGCGCGATTCCAAACGGCTGCAGCTTCCGAGAAGCCAACGTTTTCCTGAATTTTGCGAACTAAACGCCGCGAAACAGATCGTTTTCGCGTTCGGAAAACCGGAATATTCTTCGACGTTAAGCGTGTCGACGTCGCAAAGATATAATTTTCCGTTCCAAGCGGGAACAAGGAGTTTCGTTTCTTCGCCCTCCAAGGTCGAAAAAGCGGGCGCGGCGACGTAAGTTTCTTGACGGCAAATGGGAAATTCGCGCAAAAAGCGGTAATCGTCGGCGCTGAAGACCGCGCATAACGTCGCGGAACGAGCGACGGCGACCAGCCGGCTTCCGTTTTTAGAAAAGAGAAGTTCGCTCCAATTCCTGCGATGATCGCTCGATAATTCCGGGTCTTCCCAACAATGAATTTGGCGATAAGTTCCGGCTTCCCAAGCGATTAGCCCGCGACGGAACCGCCTGGCTTCGTCGTAAGAAACGCGAACCGCGACAAGCGCGCCGGTTTTGGGATCAAACGCCAAATCGGAAAGGCCGAATCCCGACGCTTTATTATTGATTTCAACGACGGCGCGAATAGTCGTCATGTTGGTTTTCCCCTTTTATTTTTCGCAACGTTAATCGCGACGCCGAAACGCGGACGCTTTGGACGCCGCGTTTGCTTTCGCCGACGCGGAGCCGGACGCGTTCGCCGTCGAGCCGTTCGACGACGCGACGGCGCGGAAAATCGCGAACGAACCGAACCAAGCGAGCGCGACCGTCTTCCAACGCGACTCGAAGTCGCGTTTGCCGCGGAGGTTGTAAGTCGACGTTTGACGCGAGTTAACGTCGGCGTCGTTCATCGTTTCACTTTCGCTAACGCTAGGGCGTGTTGCCATTAACGGTTCAGTAAAATAACGATTGCTACAAAGTTTAAAAACGCCGAAAACATAACGTCGAGTTTATCGTAACGCGTCGCGATTCGACGGAAGTCCTGAATACGTCGAAAGAAACGTTCGATTTCGTTTCGGCGTTTGTAAAGTTTTTTGTTGTAACACCAAAGTTTACGTCGGTTACGCTTCGGCGGAACAACCGGTTTCAAGCCGACGTCGCGAGCCGTTTGACGCGTTTCGTCGCCTTCGTAAGCCCGGTCCATTAAAACAAACTTCGATTTAAGTCGTTTAACATTAAGATTTCGGAGAATTTCTCGCCCGACGGGCGCGTCGCCAGCGTTCCCAGGCGTGAGTTTTAGAGCGACCGGAATCGTCGGGCCGGCGACGATCGCACGAACCTTTGTCGCGAGTTGTTTTACGCCCTTCGTCCGCCCGATCGCTTGCGGCCCGTTTTTTTAAAGCGCCGGCGGCGCTCGGACTCGATTTTACAAACGTCGAGTCTAACGATAAAACCGAAAAATCGGCGCCGATAAGCTCTTCCTTTTGAAGGACTTCCAGCACACGCGATAAAACGCCGTTCTCGGCCCAACGTCGAAAGCGACGATAGACCGTGTTCCAATGCCCGTAGCGTCGAGGCAGAGCGCGCCATTTGCAACCGTTTTCGGCAACGTAAAGTATTGCGTTCAAAACCTTTAAGTGTTCAACGACAAAGTTGCCGCGCGGTTTCGGCAAAAGCGGCTCGATTTTTTTGTATTGTTTTTTAGTGATCTTC
>JAZQAP010000449.1:0-3232 GCA_045545275.1 Thermoguttaceae bacterium
GTTTTAGGCAAAGCGTTCGAAGGCCGCCGAATTTTCGCGTTTTAAGGGCGAGCGGACGGGAGCGGCGCTCGGAGTCGTCGCCGCGGGGCGCGTCGTTGAAGGAAACGAACGTTTTTAACGACGGCGGCGACAAAGAAAACGGCGCGGTTTGCGTCGAGTAAATCGAGTAAAAAGAACGAGAAGGATTTAACGATGAAAACGGCGTTGGTAACCGGCGCGACCGGGCAAGACGGCTCTTACTTGATTCGCAAGCTCTTGGCCGAGGGGCGCCGCGTTTGCGGAATCGTCCGTCGTTCGTCGACGCCGAACACGAGCCGAATCGCCGACCTGACGCCGGGCGTCCAAGCGAACGGTTCCGAACTCTTTTTCCGAACCGGCGACCTGACCGACTCGTCGAGTTTGACGCGGATTTTGGCCGAGTTCGAGCCGGACGAGGTGTACAACTTGGCGGCGCAGTCGGACGTTCGCGTCTCGTTCGACGTTCCGGAGCAAACCGCCGACGTCGCCGCGCTCCGAACGCTCCGCATTTTGGAGGGAATCCGCCGACTCGGTTTGACCGAAAAAACGCGCTTCTATCAAGCGTCGACGTCGGAACTCTTCGGCGACGTTCGCGAAAAGCCGCAACGGGAAACGACGCCGTTCGCGCCGCGCAGCCCTTACGCCGTCGCGAAATTGTACGCTTATTGGATTACCGTCAACTATCGCGAGGCTTACGGAATTTTCGCTTGCAACGGAATTCTGTTCAATCACGAAAGCCCGTTGCGCGGCGAGAATTTCGTTACGCGAAAGATTACTCGCGGCGCCGCTCGGATTCGCGCCGGGCTTCAAGAAACGCTCCGGATGGGGAATATCGACCCGCGCCGCGACTGGGGGCACGCCGCCGATTACGTCGACGGAATGTATTTAATGTTGCAGCAAGACGCGCCGGACGATTACGTCTTGGCGACCGGCGAGCAACGGTCGGCGCGCGAGTTCCTCGAAATCGTCTTTTCGCGACTCGGTTTCGACTTGGTTTGGCGCGGCTCCGGCGTCGACGAGATCGGGTTCGACCGCAAAACCGGGAAGACGCTCGTCGAAATCGACCCGATCTTCTTCCGCCCGACCGAGGTCAATTACCTTTGCGGCGACGCGACGAAAGCTCGGGAAAAACTCGGTTGGACGCCGCGTTACACGTTCGAAACGCTGATCGACGATATGCTGAAAAACGACGTCGAACTCGCCGAACGCGAAAAAGCGGCGGCGCGTTGAAAATGGCGACGATAAAACGTTAAGACGGCGACAAACGGAGGCGGGCGATATGAGCGTTTGGGAAAAATTGGAAAATCGCGTCGAACGTTTGCGCCTTAAATATCCCGACGCCGAACGCAAAGCGTTGGCGAAGTTGGGGATTTGGTGTTTTCGCGCTCTCTTGAAACCGCGTCGCTTTTACGTCGAAGAGCCGACTTTTCCGAAACGTTTAATTCGTTCGTTCGACGCGGCGCGTTCGGACGGCTCCTTGAAACTGTTGTTTTTGTTGAGCGGAGGATTGGGCGATCTCGTCGCGACCGGGCCCTTCTTTAAGGCGTTGCGTCGACGTTTTCCGGACGACGCCGTTCGATTTTACGTCGCCGCTTCCGCTTCTCGCGACGCTTTGTCGGCGATTTTTCGCGGTTTCGACTTTTTGGAACTCGTCGAGAGAAAAGCGTTGGAGGCGCCGGATTTTAGCGAAAAGTTCGACGCGATTTTCGACGTGAACCGGCTTCCCAACGTTTTGGCTTGCGATCGCGAAACGCTCGCTTTTTTTTCGCCGGACGTCGCGGAGTACGTCGAGCGTTTGAGCGCGAGCGCCGCGGCGCGTCCGACGCTTTTCCAAACGTACTCGAACGCCGACTATTCGCAAGTCGCGTTTGCGTTGGCGAACGGGCGTTCGATGCGAACGCAGTGCGATTTCGACGGTTTTCTCGGACTGACCGAAGCGGAGCGTCCGTTGGCCGCGCTCGACGAAACGGTCGCCGACGTCTTGAAAAATAACGGATTAAAGCCCGGCGAATACGCGACCTTGCAGCGCGGCGTCGGCGGCGGCCCGACTTCGAAGAAGAACGTTCGGCTTTGGCCTCGGCGTTATTACCGCGAGTTGGTCGCCCAAATTCGCGCCGAATTTCCGACCTTAAAACTCGTTTGGTTAGGGCGTCGCGGCGACGAGTCGGCGGACGAAGAAGCGGCGCCGGGCGATCTCGATTTGCGCGACGCGACGTCGTTCGAAGAGCTGAAGTTTTTGCTGAAAAATTCGGCGTTGCATATCGACGGCGAGTGCGGAATGCCGCACGTCGCGCATACGTTGGGCGCGCGGTCGGCGGTTTTTTGGGGGCAAACGCAGCCGGCGTATTGCGGATATTCGGAAAATATTAATGTTTTCGCGCCGAACGGATGTCCCTTTCCTTGCGGTTTTTCGCTCAACGATTGGCAAACGAACTGCGCGCGCGGGTTCGAGGAACCGCCGTGTATGACGCGGTTGACGCCGGAACTCTTTTTCGACGCGATTCGACCGGCGCTGCGCGAAATTGTCGAGCGTCCGAAATACGAATGGGAACGCGTCGAGGAAGCGGCGGCGCAAACGCTTGAAAACGTCGACGATAACGACGGCGCAAAGAGCGGAAACGCGGCGGAGACGACGCTCTTTCTCGGCGATTTTCCGCTCGAAACGCTCCTCGAAGCGCGGCGCTCGCGGGAGCGCGTCCTTTGGTTTTCGCTCCGAACGGCGCCGAAACGACTCGCCGAAGCGCGAGAAGCCGGAATCGACGCCGATTGGGCCGACGCGACGAACGTGCCGGAAAAGGACGGGACGTTCGACCGAATTATTTGCGACGTCGAGGAGCCGTCCGAGTGCGTTCGTCGGGAAATTTTGCGGGTCGCAAAGGTTGGGGGAACGGCGCGGTTTGGGAAAAGCGGCGGCGTTTGGAGAAAACGCGTCGTCGGAAACGACGGAACGTCTGAGAATTAACGAGTTGCGGTAATGAAAACGGCGGAAAAAAACGCGGCGCGTCGGCGTCGGGCGTATTGGTTTTTGCTTGGAACGGCGGCGCTTTTGGGCGCGGCGATTCTGCTGGGCGCGACGGCCGGGTTCCTTCTGCGGTTGCGAGAAGCGACGCGCAACGAGCGTTGCGAAAACAATTTGCGGCGAATTTACCAAGCGTTCGCCGAGTACGCCGACGCGAACGGAACGTATCCGCCGGCGTTTACCGTCGACGCCGAG
>JAZQAP010000450.1:0-3374 GCA_045545275.1 Thermoguttaceae bacterium
CGAGGTCGCCCCGTTTCGCGGCGCGGATCAACGCCAAGTCGGGGTTCTGAGCGGCGTAAGCGACCGTTTCGAGCGGGCCGGCGGTCGGCAAAACGGAGGAAATCGGCGAGGTCGGCGAGTTCGAAGCGACGGCGAGCGAAACGCAACCCAGCGCGGCGACGGAGGAAACGAGCGTCCATTTTTGCAACTTTTTCATGTTCGGCCTCTTTCTTTTTTCTCTTGCGCTTGTTCGGCGCGATTTTTTAGGCCCGGCGGCGACTTGGGGTGAAAAGCGTCGCGACCGGAATTTTTTTCAAGTTTTTTCGCTTTGGTTTCCGTCGCAAATTTTGGAGATTTTTTTATCGGTCTCCCTTGCGACTACGAGAATAAGTTTACCGCGCGAACGTTTCGATTTTTTTAGCGCAACGTAAAGTTTTGGTAAAGATTCGAAATTTTTTCAAAAGACGCGAAAACGAAAGAAGCGGGAGTCGAAAAGGCGAAAAGTCGGCGAAGGAAAACCGCCGCGAAACGCTCGAGAGCGCGCTTCGCGGCGGTTCGGTCGGGGCGAGTTAAACGCTCGCTAAACGCCGATTAGCAATACGGTTGCGACCAAGCCGCCGGGCGGGCGTTCCAAGCGTCCGATTGCGGCGGAACCTTGACGATCTTGGCGCGAACGTAAAGGTCGTCGGCTTTGAGCGTGTAAGAACCTTCCGTTCCTTCGACCGTGTCGAGGACGACGCCGATTTCGTCCGAGAAACGTTCGATCTTGCGTTTCGGCGACGTTTTGCTTTCGGCGACTTCGACGAGTTTCGGCTCCGGATTGTAGTCCTTCTTCGTGCCGACGAACTCGATCTTGTATTTGCCCTCTTCCTTGACGTCGATTTTGACGGAGAGCGTTTTGCCGTCGAATTGAATATCGGCGAAGTCGAGGCCGTTCGAGGCGTACATATCGCCGGCGTCCATCGCTTCGATCAAGCTGCGCGTTTCGAGTTTCGCCGAGCGCACCATCGTCCAACCGGCGACCGTTTCGCTTTCGTAACCGTGGCGGTCGTCGGTGCCGTTGCCGAGGAGGAGGCGTTGACCGTGCGACGCGCGCCAAGCGTTGACGACGTCCCAGAATTTTTCCGGCGTCCAAGGCGCGCCGTCTTCCGGATTCTTGTAACGTCCGTCGAGACCGTTGTTCGTAACTTCGAAGACGCGAATTTCCGGCATTTTAATGACGTCGCTCGGCGAGAAGTCGTAGAAGCGCCAAACCGGGTGGTTCGCGGTGAAGAGGTAAGGTTCCGCGCCGTCTTTGGCGTAGCGACGTTTCCCTTCTTCAAAGGTCTTCGTCAAGACTTCGAGCGGTTCGTTTTGGCCGCCGATATACGGGAAGGACTCGCGAACGTTCAGGAAGTTCATGTGAACTTGGCGACCGTCTTTGCAACCGCCGGTTTGTTCGAAGCCCGGCATCAGGAGGAACTTGCCCGGTTCGCAGAATTTTTCGCAAAGTTCGGCGAACGGCGTCATTCGGACGTAGGTCGCGTCGCCGACTTTGATCGTGCGGACGGCGTCTTTCCCGAATTTTTCGATCGCTTCGTTAACGTAACGTTGCGTCAGGTTCGGCCAACCTTCGTTCGGAACGACTTTCTTCCAAAGAGACGTTTCGCCTTTAAACGCGGCTTTGTCGGCCGGTTGATAGTTGAAGCCGAAACCGTCGAAGCGGAGCGCGTCCGATTGGAAAATGTTGTGGTCGGACGGGCAGATGAAGTGATAACCGCGGGACTTGTACCAGTCGACCGCCCATTCCGGGAGCGGTTTGCCGTCGGACCATTGGTTGTGCATGTGGAGGTTGCACTTGTACCAATTTTTCGTCGTTTCTTGCGCTTGGGCGCGCGAAACGCTCGGAAGGTTCAGCGCGACGCTCGCCGAAACGAGCGCGGAGGCGCGAAGGAAATCGCGTCGAGAAAGGTAAGTCGTCATACTTGCCGCCCCTTGAGTAATTTAGGAAGAATGCGTAAAATACAAAGACGCAAACCGCCCGGCGTTGCGAACGGTTTGCGCTTTCGGTTTGCAACTGTGAACTATCTTAACGCGTTATCGACCGTTTTTCAAGCGCGGGCGTCCGATTTTCGGCGATTTTTTCCCATTTTTCGGCGATTTTTTCCGGTTTTGGCTTGGAGGCGGGCGACGGACGGCGGCGCGGTCAAGCGTTCGTCGCGGCGACGGGCGTTTCGTCGGCGAGGCGGCTTGCGTCGGCGAGGCGGCGCCAAGAGTCGCGACTTTTCCGCAAACGTTCGAGCGTCGCGGCGTCGGCGTCGGTTTGTTCGAGCCGTTCGATTTCTTGCGTCAACCGCTCGACTTTGTACCGCGCGACTTCCGGACTTCCCGAGCGCCCGTTCGGGTAAAGGTCGGTCGCGTCGTCGAAATACTCGTTGAAACGAGCCGTCAACGCGTCGGCGTTTCCGTTTTTCGCGTCGACGAGCGTCTTTTCGAGCTTGGCGAAAATCGGCGCTATCGTCGCTTCGAACTCCGACGTCCGCGGCGCGACGAAGGAACGGGAAGCGTCGGCGGGTTCGACGGCGGCGGTCGGCGCGGGACGCGAGGGATTAGACGACGTGTAAATAACGCCGTTAACAACGTTATGAGCGTTTTGGCGTTGTTCGTTCGCGACAAGGCGGAACCAGTTCGCTTTCTCGTCGTCTTTAACGCCGAACGCTCCGCTTGCGAACGCTTCGGCGAGACGCTCGTTCGCTTCGACGAAACCGGGCGTTACGCGTTGTTGGTCGGGATCGAGACGCGGAGCGCGACCGTCCGGCGTTTCCGCTTGGACGAAGAACGAACGCGATTCGGTTCCGTTCGCGCGGCGCAAAAACTTCTCGGCGAGCGCGAGGTTTTCCGGCGTCGGCTCCGAATCGAGCGCCGCTTCGGCCAAAAGGAGGAGCGTCGCCCAATTTTTGATTTCGGGGGCGGCGCCGGTTCGCGTTTGGAGTTCGAGGGCGCCGGGGCGCGCGAAAGCGCAAGCGCCGTTTTCGAGGAAAACGCGACGCGACAAGGGGCCGGGATACGGAACGGACGGGTTCGGACGCTCGGTCGCGGAAATCGAACAAACGTCGACGAGCGGCGCGAGACGGCGGAACTCGCGAACGTGGTAAACGTTAAGTTCGGCAAGCGGTTGCGGAACGGTCTTGAGAAGGCCTGTTTCCGGGTCGACGACCGTTTTCAGAACGCGGGTGAGCGGGACGCAAACGGTTCCGGCGCCGTTCGCGACGTCGGCGTCGTAAAAACGTTCTCCCCAACGGAGCGCTTCCGCGACGTTCCGCTCGACGCCGAAACCGCGCGCGTAATAAGACGCGACGAGCCCTTGCGCTCGCGGCGAACCGGCTTCCGCTCCGGCGAGCGCGTAAAGGAACGCG
>JAZQAP010000451.1:0-7449 GCA_045545275.1 Thermoguttaceae bacterium
GGCGCGCTTCGTTCTGCCCGATTATCCGGCGGACGACCCCGACCTGCAACGCGCATGGTACGCTAATAAAAAGACTTGCGGACGCGACCTCATCAAGTTGACGACCGTTAAATTTCCGAAATTCGACGTTCCGGCGCCCGAAGCCGCGTCGACCGATTGGGACGCGTTCGTTTCCGAGGTTATGCTCCGTCGCGATCGGATTACCGGTTTGATTTTCGACGAAAATCACGGCGGCACAATGATTTAGAACTATTACGCCACCGATTTCGAACAAGACAAAATCGCCGCGCTACACGGCGCCGTCGTCGAAGAAAAAGCCGCGATCGAAACGGCGCTTGACGCCTTGTCGCAGGACAACGTTTGGAAAGCGGCGCGTCGAGCCGAGTTGGAACTCTTTTTCGCCGACTTTACTCGTTGGATGAAGCCGTTTTGCCGCGCGTCGCTCGACAAGTTGCCGCCGACCGAAACTTTCGCCAAGGAGCCGGATAACTTCCTGATCGCCGCCGATTTGATCGATTTCGCGATTCCGTATTTGCCCGGCGACGCGAAACTCGTCGCGACGCTCGACGGAATTTTGGCGGCGTTGAACGCGCCTAACGCCTTGGAAATTCGCGTCTTCCACGGACGTTACGAAGGCGATAAACTGACGCCGCGCGAAGAAATTTTCGCCCGTTATCGCGCTCGAATCGAAGCGCTCAAAAAGCGCGCCGTCGAGGAGCGTTTAGCGCCGCGTCTCGTCGGAGCGGAGGTCTTTAATGACCGTCAAACCTTGCTTTACGAACACGGTCAACTCGCGAAATGGGGCGCGAAAAATCCGGAGCAAACCGACAAATTTTATATCGTGTATCCGAAAAAGGGGCCCGCGCAAGGTCGTCCGCTTTACGTCGTGTTGCACTCCGCCGGACACTCCGCGAAAACGGCGCTCGACTGCACGTTAACCGTCGGCAATCACGATATTTACCGCGTTCCGGACGACTTTTACGGAATCTTCGTCGACTGTTGGGACAACAAGTCGACCGACTGGTGGTGGGGCGGTCGCCGCGCCGACGAAGCGGAGATTACCGCGGACAACGCCGAGCGCTCCGGCGTCGAAAAACAGCCGGTCGAGTTGCGCGTTCTCGACTCTATCGCTTGGGCTGTCGAGACTTACGGTTGCGACCCGAACCGCGTTTATCTTTGCGGCAACTCGATGGGCGGGAGCGGAACGCTCGGACTCGGGCTGAGTAACGGCGACGTTTTCGCGGCGATTAAGGCGAACGTTCCGGCGGGCGCGCGGCACGCCCTCGACCGTCTCGGAGTTACGCAACCCGAGAAATACAAGGATTTCAAGCCGGTCGACCCGCCGGTCTGCGTCGACTATTCGGCGCCGAACGATCAATGGGCGTTTGGGCGCGAAGAGTTGTTTGACGCCGCGTCGTCTCGCCGTTATTCGTTGATCGCCTACTGGGGCAATTTCGGACACGAGAACAACGACGCTAAAATTGCGAAAATTAACGACTTGACGAACACGTTTCCTTGGACGGAAATCCGTAAGAACGAAGCGTATCCGGTCTTCGTCGACGCGACGAGCGACAATAAATCGCCTTGGCCGGAATGCGCGACGGACGCTCCGGCGGGTCAACGCGGCGCGTTTTTCCGTTGGCGCAACGTTGCGGACGAGGCGGAGCGTTTCGAAATCGAGTTGCGTTTGACGACCGCTAAAGAGTTGAATTCGCAGATTTTCGAAGCGCCGAGCGAGTCGACCGCGGACGTTTCGCTTCGCCGCCTGCAACGCTTCGAAGTCAAGCCGGGCGAGAAGTTGCGCTGGACGTTCGGCGCTCAAAAGGGAGAAATCGTCGCGGACGAAAACGGGCTCCCGACGATTCCGCGCTTGACGACGACGCAAACCCCGACGATCTTGAAGTTGGAACGCGTTAAGTAACGCCGCGTCTTATTTTTTCGCCGCTCGATTCGACGTTGCGACGCCAAGTCGAGCGGCGATTTCTCCGGCGCTTATAAGTCGCGGACGATTTCGAGAAATTGTTTGATACTTTTCGCGCCGTCCATTAAGTTTTCTTCGTCGCGGAAGACCATATAATAGCGGTAGTTAGGGCCGGCGGCTTTGCTCCATTGGCGTCCAAGTTCGAGTTTCGCTTGGCTGTCGTCGTTTTTAAGGTGTTCGCCCTTCGTTTCGATCAGGATTATCTTGCCGTTATTGGTTTTAACGATAAAATCCGGGTAGTGGTCGATAAAGCCGTTAATCGCGAAACCTTTGCGCGCGATGTTTCTGTGCCACCAGCGGATATTGTCGAGCGCCGTTAACTCTAAAATTAGGTCGGCCTCTAATTTGTTTGTTTCTTCTTCGGCGCTGTAAAGCGAGCGCCCAAAAGCGTTAGAGGCGGACGCCGGACTAATCGCCCAAGGCAAATGGAAAAACGGACGGCAGACGACGCGTTCCGTTTCTAGCCATTTGGCAAAGGTTTGGCGGCGGTGGCGGTTCAATAAAGTTTCAATTTTCACCTTGAGCTTCTCGGCGAATCCATGCGGCGACTGTTCCAACGCGTCGAGTTGCGTTCGGTCGAGCCCGGCGATAATTCGGTCGAGGTAATTCTTTAATTCGTAAGCGCTTAACGCGTCGTTTTTGTTGAGTTGGCGGAAAACAATTTCGCGACATTCGCTTCTGCGTTTTTCCGACGGTAACGCGGCGAAGTATTTTTGGAACGCGCGTTGATCGGCGTTCGACATTTTAAAGACTTTGGGCATACCGCCTTCGGTTTCTCGGACGTCGACTTCGACGATTTCGGCGTCGGCGGAGTCGAAATCAATTTCGCTCGACTTGTCGTCGAGCGTAAACCCCTCGGAAAGGGCGACGCGGTCGAGGCGTTCGAAAAGTCCTTCCGCGAATAACGAGTCTTCGACTTTGACCTGAAACTGCGGAAGCGGCGTTTCTAAATCCTTGCGAAATTGCGTGTTGACGTCGAACGTTTTCTTTGCGGCTTTCACTTCTTGCGCCTCCTCGTTTTCGGTTCCGACGCCGATTTTCGTTTCATAATCTTCCGCAAGCGACTCCGCGTCGTTCAAAAGCGCGTCGACTGACGACACGGCGTCGCCTTGTTCTTTGGCTTCTCGACGGCGTTTGAGTTCCGACGCGATCGCGGCGACGTCGAGCGACGCAATGTCGTCGGTCTCGTCGGACGACGTTTCAAATTGCGGCAAAAGAGGTTGCGTCGGCGGTTGCGGCGCGACGTCGTCGGAAGAAGCGAGACGGTAATCGCGTTCGCTGAAACCGGCGCCGTTGAGACCGCGAACGATTTGACGCGCCGTCGCTTCGAAGTCGTTCGAAGACGTTAAAACGTAAGACATATTCAACGCCGCGGCGCCGTTTCGGCGAGCGTGGGGGAGGCGGAGAACGCGGCCCAAAATCTGCTCGACGTCGATTTGGCTCGTTTTATTCGCCAGCGACGCGAGGACGTATGCGAACGGACAGTCCCAACCCTCTTTCAACGCGTTAACCGTTATAATACAACGTATAGGACATTCGGACGACGTAAGGTCGACGCCTTTTAACTCGTCGACGTCGGCGGTGCGAATCGCGATTTCCGACGCCGGGACGCCCGCTTCGATCAGTTTGTCGCGCAACTTTTCAAACGTCGTCGCGTCTTCTTTGACCTTCGGTTGCGCTTGGAAGAGCGCGATAGGTCGAACGTAACGGCCCGTTTGCTCGAATTCGGCGGCGGCGAACTCTTCCAAACGGCGGCGAAGGTCGAGCGCGTCGATTACGACGTCCGCCTGCGAATCGCGGTTGTAGAGGATAACCGGCAGCTTGACCATATTTTCGCTTTTAAGCCGAACCGCGTCGACGTAAGAGACGATATTGCACTCTTTACGCGGAGTCGCCGTTAGGTCGAGAACGAAACTCGGGTTGAAGTTTTTGAGCATTTCGAGGCTTAATTCGGTTCGCGCGTGGTGGCTTTCGTCGACGATAACGACCGGATTGAGACGGTTTATCGCTTGAAAGAGCGACGTTTCGTCGGCGTTTGGTATCGGAGCGTCGGCGGCGCCGAAAATTTTAGCGAACTCCGCTAGAGCGCCGTTTTCTTGATACGCTTTCAACGCGTCTTTGCCGCGCCCGCGGAATGAGTCGTAAGACAGAACCATAATCGAAAGGCCTTCGAAAACGGTCGTCGGATTGAAGTTTTGTCCGTTAAGCAACTCTTGTTTTGAATAAACTTCGAATCGATTTCCGAAGTCGACGGCAAGACGTCGCCGATACGGATGGTTCGGGTCTTTCAACGCTTTCAAGGTTTGCGTTAAAATCGCGTCGGACGGGACGAGCCAAACGACGGCCTTCGTTTTGGTCGGCGGGAGCGCGTCGAAAAGGGGGCGAATCGCCGCGCAAGCGATAAACGTTTTACCGCCGCCGGTCGGGACTTTAAAGCAAACGTTGGGAACGCCGGGAGTTACGTCGCGGTAAAAACCGAGCGACGGCGCGCTTTCTTCCGCCCAAAATCGGCGAAACGCTTCGCGGTAATTTTGCGTTTCGTTCATTAGTTCGAGGTAACGCCGCAAATCGTCGAGGACGTTTTTTTGATACGCTTTCAGTTCCATTGGGTCTGCCTTTATCGTCCGTTAATATCGCGCGGAATCTTCTTAAAAACGACGCCGAGTCGCTTTAACTTTTTAGCGTCGACGGCGCAACGGTCGGCGTAAACGATCGTTAAGTCGTTCTTGGACTTAACGCTTGCGAGGAAAGCGGCGTCGAGCGTCGTCGTTTCGTCCGATTTATAGTAAAAATAGTACGCCGCGTCGTTAAAGGTTCCGAGGTAATATTCGTTGTCGTCGGCGACCGGCGAGAAGGGGGTTTTCGTTTCGGTAAACCAAATGTATTCGCGGATTTTCTCAAGAGGCGCGGACGGGTTCAAGCGTTCGTCGACAAGGAGCGGAGCGCCGAGTTCGTAAAAGCTGAAATCGCCGCCGGTTCCTTGCGCGCTTACTTCGGCTTTCAGCGTGGCGACGACTTGTAAACGACCGCCTTCGATTTTAGGATTCGAGACCTTTTCGTAAAGCTCCGAATCTTTCGCCTCTTGCGCCGCCGCCTTGGCGCGTTCGAGAAGTTCCGCTCCGGACGCGAGATTTTTAGGCGTGATTTCTTCGTCGTAAAGCGTTTTTTCTTCTTTGGTTGGGTAACCTTGGATAACGCGCTTGACCCGTTCGGCGGTAATGGAATCGGCGTAATCTTCCATTTCGACGAGAATAAAGCGTCGCTTGCCTCCGTCCGCTTTGTTTAGGTTAAGGACGGCGTGCGCGGTCGTGCCGGAACCGGCGAAGGAGTCGAGGATTATGTCGTTCGGGCCGGTTGCGATTTGCAAAATCCGTTCGATTAAACGAGTTGGTTTAGGGGTATCAAAAACGTCGGCTTGCCCCATAATATTATTTAATTCTTTTGTGGCTTCTTGATTGTGTCCGACTTCCGTATTAGACCACCATGTCCAAGCCATTGCCCCGTCCATTTCGGATAGAAAACGTTTTTGGCGCGGTTGCGAATTTCCTGTCTTTCCGAACCAAATACGGTTATCCGCTATCATTGATAGCATTGTTTTTTCGGCAAATGCCCAGCAACGTCCGCTTGGCGGATAGATTAGTTTTCCAGAGGGCGAAGGAATATCATAAAATTGACTTTCTGTCGCATGACCAACCTGTCCCGTAAGGTCTACGGAAGCCCAAGCCCAGCGTGGGTCGTTATCAAGATTTTTATAAGAATCTTGTCTTTTAGCGTTGTAGGCTATTATTTAATTTTTTGTATATCGCCGGAGTTTTAGAGTAACAGAGTATAAAATCGTGCGCGGCTCCTAAATTCCGTCGAGAATCGGGCGAAGTCCTTTTTTGCCATACGATATTAGCAATAAAACAATTGGTTCCGAATATCTCGTCGCAAATAGATTTTAAGCGTGCAAATTCGTTGTCGTCGATGCTGATGAAAATAACGCCGTCGTCCGCCAAGAGCTTATGAAGCAAGCGCAAACGCGGGTACGTCATACAAAGCCATTTTTCGTGTCGCGACAAATCATCGCCTTCTTTGCCGACGGCCTGATGTAACCACTTTCTGATGCGCGGGTCGTTGACGGCGTCGTTGTATTTCCATTTCTCTTCTCCGGTGTTGTACGGCGGGTCGATGTAAACGCACTTGACGCGGCCTTCGTAACGGGGAAGGAGCGCCTTCAACGCTTCGAGATTGTCGCCGTGAACAATCATGTTTTCGGAACCGACGTCCTCGGCGCGCGTCCCGGCGGCGTCGAACGAGTATTTACGTTCGAGAATCCGATACGGAACGTCTAAATGGCGGTTGACGACCTGTCTTTGCAGAGCTGTTCGAGCGTTGGCATAGGGCGATTTTCTAAACGGAAATTGAAGAAGTGGAAAGCGAACAATAAAATAAAGGAGCGCCGCGACGCGTCCCGCGAGACGATTATAACGTTGGGACGGTAAAAAATTAAAGATTTTCGCCGGTTCGGATCCGTTTTCGTGCGTTCGTCGCGCCGGGTTTGCGGATTAAAGCGAAGATCGGGAGTGTGGCGAAAATAGCGGTCGCGCGGATTATTGCGGTTAACGGCGAAGAAAAAAAACGGGAAATTGTGGGAAAAATCGCGTCGAGGGGGCGGCGGCGGTTGAAATTGCGAAAAATTTGGGTATAATAGGAGATATGTTGGCGCGTTGCGTCGTTGCCGAAACGTCCGGTTTTCGCCTTGGCGGCGGAGCGGGGACGGGCGGCGGGCGGCGACGCGTCGAACGAAAATTACGACGGCCGGGCGACGGTCGTTTTTCCGGCGAAGAAGCGGGAAAGCGGGCGAGCGCGTCGTCAACCGAGTTTTTAAGCGACGAAGCGTTAGGACGCCGCGTCGCGCCGAGCGTCCTCCGCGGCGTTCGAAGCAGCGTATTTTGAGGAGTTGCAATGAATAAACGTATTTTGTTCGCCGCGTTGGCCCTCGCGACCGCTTGCGGCGCCGTCGGCTTCGCGCAAGAAGATTTGAGCGGCAACCCGGCTTATAAAAACGGCACCGAATGGCTCGCCAACCCGGTCGCCAACCCGGACGCCGAAGCCGCGACCGAAGCCGATATGAAGGTTTACGAAGAAACCATTCAAACGAACATCGCCGGCGAAACGCTCAAAATCAAAATGATCCCGATCAAGGGCGGCGAATTCACGATGGGTTCCGACAACGGCGAAAAAGACGAAGCTCCGGCGTTCAAAACGACCGTCGCGCCGTTCTGGATGGAAGAACACGAAGTTACTTGGCAAGAATACGGCCTCTTCGGGCTCCTCTATCTCGCGCAAGCTCGCAAAGCCGGGAACGTCGAATCGACCTCCGACCGCGACGCGATCGCCGACGCGCTCGCCGCCCCGACCGCGCCGTACGATATCGGCCACATCAGCTACAGCAACAGCAGCCAGGGCGACCACCCGGCTTCCGC
>JAZQAP010000452.1:0-13001 GCA_045545275.1 Thermoguttaceae bacterium
CCGCCTTCGACTCCCCAGCCGGAACGACGCCCAAACGCGCCTTAGAGGGCCAACGTCGCCCGCCGAAGGCGGTTTTACCCGAGCTACCGCACGAACTCGGTTCCCGCCTCCCGTTGGTCGGCGACGTTTACGCCCAACGCCGCCGCGTCCAAGCCGATCGAGCCGACGCCGACGCTTCCGCGTCCGAACCGCCGCAAAATCCGCGTCGCGAAGCGGTTTTGTTCGCGTTTGTTCGTTTTTGCTCCGTTTTGTTGGTTTTGCTCGTCGTTTGTTCGTTTTGTTAAAATTTGTTGGATTTTGTTCGGAACAAAATTTAACAAAAATATTTTGTTCAAATTTGTTAAATTTTGTTAAAACCCGCCCGTTTTTTGCCGGATTTTGTTGAAATTTGCTCAAACCGCCCGCCCGATCGCGTCGACCGCCGCAAGTCGCCGCGACCGCCGACGTCCGACGCGAACGCCAAAAACCCCCGAACGTCGTCCAACGCACGGGGGTCGTCCACCTTCGAATTTGCTCGATGGATCACCTCAAACTTTGATTTATCAGCTTCTGACTTTGAGTATAAAGACTATAAATAGGCAAATGCCTATAAAACTGTTTTTGTTCCTCGTCAAATTTTTTCCAATAGCGACTTGCGCTCTCATATTCGTCCAATAAAATATGAGCGGCAAACTTGAACTCAACTGAACTATCTTCGGCGTCTAATAAGTTATTCAAAAAAATTTTTTCTTCTTCTGATAAAGGTTGACGTCGTTTGGTAAACTGCAAAAAATTCAAACGGGTAATCAGCGTATTCTCATCATTTGGGCGTTTCGTGAGAATATCGTTTATCCATTCGAACAATTCCGCGATTGTTTGCGCAAGTTCTTGCGCACGCTCCGGCGCCTTATCCCCACAACAATCATAGGCTAAAATACATTGGAGAAGTAAACAATTTACACTGCCAAAATCGGGAATCTCTATCAATCCTCGAAGCCACGAACAAAGCGTCGATAAATTCAAATTTCTCGCACTTGCCAAAACCTTTGCGGATAACCCCTTTAAAATTGCGCAGAATTTCTCTTCATCGGTTCCACAGTCAAGAAGAGGCGGAAAGTCTTTTTGGCAAACGTCGTACAAACGATAAAAATTGGTATTTTCAATTGGATAAGCATACAAATAAACGGATTGCCTTGCTAACCAAAGCCAAATAAACTTTCGCTTGGGTTCTGTTTCATCTGGCAATTCGATACCTTGCCCTCCGACAAGCGTTCCCATTAACATTTGAGTCATCAACCAGTCGCCCTCGGTTAAAGACGACATTTCGATATTACAATCAAGATTTAACATATTAAATAGGCAAAAGTATTGCGCACACTTTTGTCTGTCGCCCATCAAAGTCTCAGCACGCGCCTTAATATGTTTTTGAAATTCTAAAATTGCTTCATCTTTCGGTATTAGCCAAGTATGTTCCTCGCGCCACAAAGCTATACACGAAGCTTCAGCAAGAGCAAAGCATAACTCGTATTCTTGCACGAGATTCGATAAACGTTGATCCTTAAAAAACGTAAAAGTCGTTTGTGGTTCGGGTTTGTATTCTATTTCAATACAATTTCCAATTTTAACTTTTTTCAAATTATCGCCTTCGATAATTTCTATCGAAAGAGGAAAACTTTGCTCGTCGATAATAAGAGAAGTCGAAGACTTGCGGGTTCTAGTAACCGTACCGGGCCGGCAAGGGAGTAATTGTCCGGATTTCAATCCTATGTATTTTTCCGAATCCTTATGAAAAATCACCGTCGATTCATTCTTAGAAACAATAGGAGAAATGACAAGCAAACCTTCAATATCCTCCACCTTAATATTTTTCCAAAATTGTTGAAAATCAAACTCACGTTCACTCGAGAAAAACGATTGTTGTAATGCAACATTCGTTTTAAAACTACAAAAAAGGCGGTATCTATCTATCGCCATCTCAGGTAATTGCGCGCACTCGAGACGTAAAGTTTCCTTTGTAGCGTTTTTCTCTAAATCGGCAAGGGTCATAGGCGTCAGCAGGTTGTAATATACGCCAAATCCTTGCGGCGTAAAACATACGACAAACAAAATTCCGCCGCCTGCTCTGCGATAATTGAGAACATCCGCTTTACTAACGGAAAATCTAAGACTTTCCGGTAATTTTTTTCTTTCAAGCTCTTTCACTTTGAAAGAAACGTATCCGTCAACATTTTGCTTTCTACGCAATTTGCCCGGAGAGTATATAACGATTTGCCCGTCCCAGACAAAGTTGTTTTTCTTTTCAAACTTGGTAAACCATTGAATCTTTAATCTCGGATCTTTCAGCGTTTTTTTAAGACTTTCTCTTGCGTGTACAAAAAGTTTTGAACAAAGCCAAGGGAACCAACGTTTTCGAGTTTTCCACCCACCAATAAAGCCAACGATTGTCAAGATTATTCCACACAGCCAGCCGAAGGATTTCGCGACGGCAAAATCTAAAATAACGTCAACCAGTTTTTCGCCCAAGAAACGCCAGAATGAATCTTCGCTCTTTTCTTTCTTTACTTGTTCGTTTTTCTGTTCTGTCAGCGTCTGTTGCACACTCTGCTGAACAGGCGGCGTTTCCAGAACTGGCGTCGCGTTTATCGACGGCGTGTCTTGCGCGGCTTCTTTGGCAGGCGGCGTTTCCGGCGGCTCGGTTACGTTTGTCGACGACGATTCTTGCGCGGCGTCGACCTTGGCGCCGTCGCTTCCCAAAGTTGACGCGTTATATCCAACGCCGAGCGCAATACACGCGACGGCGACCAGCGAGAGCGCAACGCTCCCGACGTTCTTCAAATTCATCGTTGTAACCTTTATTTGATAACCGCTTAGTTGCGAATTGGTAGTTGCGACTTGGCGGAATTGGATGAAAGGGTCAGTTAATCGTCGTGTTATTGTCTCCGTAAACGTTGTTGATCGCGATTCCTCCGCCGTCGAGTTTCGGACGCTTGGCTTTTTCCTCGACGAGCGAGTCGACGATGCGCTCGAAAATCGCTTTCTCCTCGTCGGGGAGGGCGCAGTAACGAGCGTAGATTTTCGCGATCGCCTCGCTACAGCCGTGCGCTCGTGCGGATTCATACGGCGACGGTAGGTTTACCGTCGACTCCGACGTTGCCGACGCGAACATCTCGCCTTCGCCGGTTTTTAGATAGTCAAACGAAGCGCCAAGAATCGCGGCAATACGAGTTAAGGCTGTCATTGGCACTTTGCGAGTACCGCCTTCCCAATTTCCTACGGCGCTTGTCTTTACGCCTAATTTTTCAGCAAAAGCCGCCTGCGTTAAGCCAAGCGACTTCCGAACGCTGCGAATATTATCGGGTATAGCCATATAAATTCCTCCTTTGTCTCCATTATACACCCTTGCAATAATCACGCAAGTGTAAGGCAAGTACGAAAATCCCCCTAAAAAAGGGGGAGAGAGGAAGTTTTTTACAAAAATTTGTCAAATTCGTGAAGATTTGCACTTGCGTTTTTAACACAACGGTGTATAGTTATTATCAAAGAGAGCAAAGGCCCGACAAAAACGCGGTTTTGATTTTCCGTAACCTTTATTCAAAACTCGCGTCGCTGGAAGCGTTTGGTAGACGCGACCGGCTAGGGCTTTCTCAATGAGCCCGACGAGACGCGGTTTTGATTTTGGCGCTCTCTTTCAAAATTTGCGTTGCCGGAGACGTTGGCAGACGTGACCGGCTTGGGGCTTTTTTATTCACAAGGCTACAACAATGAACAAAGAATTACTCGAAAAACTCGCGACGCTCGACGAAACGCTCGTCCTGTACTTGCTTGGAATCGTCGACGGTATGAACGCCGTCTTTGAACAAGCCAAGAATAGCGCCAACGCTTCCGAAGCGCCGCAATTGCAATAAAAAGGCAATCGATCGACAACCCCGACGCGACGCGGCTTCGTGTTCCGCCGCAAGCGTCGACGCTTAAAGGCGTTGGCCCGCCGATAAGCTAGGATCGGTCGCTACGGAAGCCGGAACGGTTGCGTCGCCCCGGCGACGCGGCGGGTTCGAGTCCCGCCCCGGTTTTTGAATCGATCGTTCTCTTGCGGTTGCGACGGTTTGAGAACAAAGTGGTAACAGATTTACGAATAAGGAGTTGAGTATGGACGAGAATGGTTTCAAAAAGGTTGCCGCCGGTCTTACGTTGAGCGGCGGGCTCTTAATCGCGTCGGCGGCGAGCCTTACGTTTGTTCCGGTCGGTTCGGTCGGCGTTCGCACGACGCTCGGCAAGGTTACCGGCGAAACGTGCGACGAAGGCTTGCGCTTAAAATTCCCGCCGTTTGTCGCCGGTATCCACAAGATGGACGCGAAAATCCAAAAGTTGGAACTCGACCTCGAAGGCTCGACGAAGGACTTGCAAACGGTGCAAACCGGCTTGGCGTTGAACTTCCGGCTCGACAAAAGCAAGGCGCCGGAGGTCTACCGCGCTTTCGGCGACGAATACGCCGAGCGCGTTATCCGCCCGAATATGTCGGAAGTTTACAAGGCGATTTGCGCTCGATACAACGCCGAAGAGCTGATTACCAAGCGCGAAACCGTTTCCGGCGAGGTTCTGGAGTCGGCTCAAAACATTCTCGGCGAGTACGGCGTTGTCGTCGAACGGGTCTCCATCGCGCAATTCGACTTCTCCGACGCGTTCGACGAAGCGGTCGAGGCGAAAGTAACGGCGGAGCAAGCGGCGCAAAAGGCGAAGAACGAACTCGAACGCGTGAAGTTCGAAGCGCAACAGGCGGAAGAGAAAGCCAAAGGCGAGGCGAACGCGACCCTTGCGAGAGCCGAAGCGGAAGCGAAAGCCGCGAAGCTGATCGCCGAGTCGATTACTCCGGCTTACGTCGCCTACGAAGCGGCTCGCAAGTGGGACGGCAAGGCCCCGACGCATATCCTCGGCGACGCCGCGATTCCGTTTTTGAACGTCGACGCTCCGACGAAAACCGACGAGAAACCGACCAACGGGGAATCGCGCGATGAAAATTATTGAACTTCCGGACGAAAACGAACCGCAAGAATGGCTACTCGTTAGAATCGCCTATCGATTCAACGGACAAGGAACAATAAATTCGGGCCTCAATAGGCCGTTTAGAGGCGCAAGTTTAGGCGAACAAGCGCAAGACGCGTTGGAGTATGCGGGGGATGAGATTCGCGAATCGATGAAAAACTGGAAAGTTCTACCGGACAAAATAGAAATTTCGCTGGAAGAATACGACAAGTATGTCGCAAGTTGCGAGCTTGAAAAGCGTCGTCTTAATGCGAAAGTCGCCGAACGTTAACCCGAAACCGGTCGCCGTTTGGCGAGTCGACCAACTTTCGCCGCCGCGTCTCCTTCGTTCGACGCGCGACGAAACGCCCGAAGCGATTGGGCTCGCGACGGGCTCGGACTCGCCTTTTTCACAAGCCCGACAAAAACGCGAATTTTGAATTTTGCTGTTTCCTTTCAAAATTTGCGTCGCCGCGAGCGTTTGGTAGACGCGACCGGCTTGGGGCTTTCCCCGCAAGAACGACCGGTTGACCCAAAACCGAGCCCGCGTTTTGTTGTTTTCGCGACGCTCGTTTTGCCCCGACGTTGGCAGACCGACGGGCTTGAACCGGTCGTTCCCTTTCCTTACTCAACATCAACAACCGCACGGAGATAGCGAACAATGAAACGCCAAAACCAAAACAAAAAAGAAGCCGATTCGAACCGTCCCGACGCCCCCAAACTCGCGCTCGATTCCGCCGAGTACCGCGCCGCGCTGAACGTCGCCGTCGAGCTGCTTCGACACGTCGACGGTCTCAACGTCGGCGGGAGCGAAGAAGAGTATAAAGCCGCCGACGTCTGCTTTTACGTCGCTTGCCAAGCGGTCGGCGCGCAGTTCAACAAGCCGCTTTACCTCGAAACGGTCGTCCTCCCGGAATACGCCGCCGCGCACGTCGCGCCGGGCCTCTTCGACGCGGGCGTCGCCGTCGCGCTCGACGCTCGAAAGATCGTCGGCTGTCCGTTCTAACTTCCTCGTTTCCAACTCGTTAAGGAGTTTCCCCAAATGCAAAATATCCTTGCCCCGCACGAAGCCCGCGAATACGACGTTCGAATCCAAACCGTCGCGCGTCTCCATCGAGCCGCCGAAACGCTACGCGACGCCAACGACGAAGACGCTCCGACGATCGACCTCGCTTGTAAAGACGAAATTCGCCGCGTCGCCGCCGACTACCAGCAACGAATCGCGAAAAAAGTCTTCCCGAACGTTCCGCCCGAAAGCGTTCCGTTTCAAGCGATTAAGCTGATCGTCGCCGCGAACGCCGCGTTCTATTGGCGCTCGCTCGACTGAACGTCGCCGAACGGTTTGGAATCAAGTTTAAAGGAGAACCGATTATGCAGTTTTTAAAGAATTTAGGCTTTCTCGTTTTGGGATTGGGCACAAGTCTTTTTGTCCTCGTCTTCGCGCTTGCCGCAATCGGCGCGCTCGTCGGTTGGGTTTGCTTTGCGGGAGCGATTGGGGTTGTCCAGGCGACGAATAGCCAATTTACCTGCCCAACAACTCACCGCTATCCGCCGATTATCGTTAACGTTACGACTCCCGACGGCCAAACGTTCGAAGCGACGGCGGAATTTGAAGACGAGGCGGAGCAACAACAATGAACAACGAGAAGGAATTGCGTTCGTCCGAGTCGGCGACGAAATTTATGCGTTGGGCGCGCCGCCGATTTTTCCGCGATTTCGCTTGGACTTGGAGCTGTCTCGGGCAGGAAATCTGCGTTGCTAGACGAGGGTTGCGACGCTCCGGCGGCAAGATCGGGCGACAAATCGTCCCTAACTTCCACCGATGCGTCGCCGTTTCGCCGGGGTGCTTTAGCGACGTTCGCATCGTGTTGAAAGGCGTTTACGTCGTCGACGCCGCCGTCGCGATCTTCAGCGAAATTTACTTCGTTCCCAAACGCAAAGCGTCGCGAATCGCCGGCAAGTTATTAAAGTCGACGGAGTGGTCTACGTTCGACAGGCCCAAGGGATTCCGGCGTTGCGAGTCCGCTTGGAGCGTCGATTTCGACCCCGCGAACGGAAGTTTGACGCTTTACTGAACCGACTCCCCGCGTCGCAAGCGGCGTCGGGCGTTTTGTGGGCTTTTCCCGTCCCGGCGCCCTCCTTCAAAACAAAACCGGGAAAGCGGTTACCCTTCGGGCCCCGTTTGCTTCGACGTAACAGAAGCCGTAAGGAAACGCGTTAGACCCGGACGTCCGACCGTCAGACCGGCGACAACCGCAACCCGGGCGCGGAGACGTTACCGCGCGTAACGCCGCAAGCGGAACCGTCGTTTTCCCCATTTTCGACGACGGGCTCGGTTCGACTCCGAGACGCGGCCTCGTCGAGTTTTCCACAACTCGACGCAACATTCCAACTCGTTCAATATCAATAGGAGAATGCAATGCCGCCCAAATACGAATTTACCGACGAAGTCGACGAACGCCTTGGGTTTCCAACGCTCCGTCGCATTCGCGCCGTTCGCGACTTCGGCGACGTCAAAGCCGGAACGCTTGGCGGCTGGATCGGAAGCGAATACAACTTGTCGCATGAAGGTTTAGCGTGGATCGCCGACGAAGCCAAAGTCTACGAAGACGCTTGTATCCTCGGCGACGCCAAAGTTTGCGGCAACGCTATCGTTCGCGGTTTGGCCAGAGTTCGCGAAAACGCGGTTATCGACGAAAACGCGGTTGTCTTCGGAGTTTCGCACATTAGCGGCAACGCTAAAATCATTGGCGCCACAATACTTTGCGACGTCGTCGTTGACAATAACGCAATCGTCGGCGCCGTGCAAATTTCCGGTTTGGCGCGACTTGGCGTCGGCGCTCGCGCGCAAAGCGAACGCGATTATTTGTTATGCGGGCCCATCGGTCAAAACAATAGCTTCGTTACATTTTATCGCGCTGAAAAACCGGCTCAAATCGGCGTCGCCGCAGGTTGTTTCAACGGAACGCTCGACGAATTCCTCGACAGGCTTCAAGAAGATTACGGCAGGCATATTCATCTTTTGCAACAACTTAAAGCAACCGACGAGGCTTCCCGACTTGAAATGTTGCGCGACGAATACCTCGAGATCGCCGCGTTCGCCGAACGACGCTTCGCTCGTTGCGCCGCACAAAACAACGAAAGGAACGCAAACGATGAAACAACAAAAGAAAACGCCGGAAGAATTGAAACACAGGATTTTTGAAAACCTTAAATATCTTGGCAGGAACCTTAGGGAGATTGCCGACAACATTGAGAATTTTGAATCCGAAATCGATGAAGCTAAGGAGAGTTTGGAAAATTGCGAAACCTACGCCAACGAACTTTTTGCGGAAAATTCCGAGTTGGCGAAGGCGCTCGACGAGGTTCAAAAACGTCGCGACGAACTCCTTATCGCCGCCAATAACGACGAACTTAAACTTCGGCGGGAGCTAAAAGACGGGCGACTCGCCGTCAAGCGACTTCAAAACGCGCTCGACGCGGCGCTTAACGACGTCGCGATTTATCGTCGCGCGGCGTTTGGGCTCGGTTGGGCGACGGTAGTCGCGCTCGGAGCCGCGGTCGTCGCCGCGATGTAACCGCCGAAACGAAAGGAACGTCCGACGATGGAAAATCGAACGAACGACTATCGCGAACTGACGCGACGCCTTGACGCGTTCGACGCGCGAATCGCCGCCGAACTCGAAACGCTCCGACGCGACGCCGCCCAAAACCAACGATCGCGTTTAACGGAAAAAAGCAAGAAAGGAGAAACGATAAATGCTTTTCAAAAAACGACCTAAGAGAGAAATTCAACTCGCCGAAGCGAAGGTTCCGGAAGGCGTCGAAAGCGTCCTTCACATCGCCGTTTTAGCGCGCCGACGTTCGGAAGACGAGGCGACGCGGGCGCTTATGAAGAAAGTCGCCGCGCTCGTTCGCGAAGAAACCGCGTTTAACGGCGCCTTCGCGTTCGTTTCCGAGGCCGTCGTCGATTACGACTCGCCGTCGCAACCGAACGCGCGAATCGAAATCGTCGCCCGCGAACTCTAAACGCAACATTTTACTATTCAACGCCTTAAAGAAAAGAAAACCGCAATGAAAAAATTTGTCGCCGAAGCGCTGCAAAACGTCGCCGCGATCGTTATTTTCGTCGGCGTCGGCGGACTCGTCGCGCCGGTCTCGGTCGTCGCCGGGTTCAAAATCGCCGAAAACGTCTTCCCGAACTTCCGCGATCGCGGCGCTTGCGTCGAGTCGGACACGGAACCCGACGCCGAAACTCCGGTCGCCGTTCCCCCGGAAACGCTCGTCGCCGAATAAGCTCATACCCTCGTTCAAACGTTTCACACCCCAACCCAACGGAGAAAAAATAACGATGCAAACGACCGAAAACGACGCCGTGAAACTCGCCGCGCGCTCTTACCGCGAAGGCTTTAACGCGATGAAATTAAAGGCGTTGGAACTTCTCGGCAATACCTGCCTTCACTGCGAAAACGCCGATTTGGAGCCGAGCGAACTTTGCGCCGCGAACGGCGCCGTCGCCGCGTTGAAAACTCGAATGCTCGAAGCGATTTCGCCCCTGTCGCCCTTCCAAGCGCGACGACTTTCCGTCGACGTCCTCGATCTCGACGACTTCGCCCGCGATATTCTCGGTCGCGAAAACTTCTTCGGCGACGACGAAGAAGACGACGAGGAGGACGAAGAAGAGAACGCCGAAGACGAAGAACCGCAAGACGTTAAGCGAGGCGCCGCGCGATGAAATACGTTGTTTTCGCCGTCGAAGACCCGTTTTATTTCTTCCCGGCCGCAACGCTCGACGACGTCCCGTCGACCTTCGCCGACGCCTGTCGACAAACGCGACAAGCCGCCGCGAACGCCCGCGACTTCCTGCGCTTCAACCCGCAATATCGCGAGGTTTACGAACCGACGTTCCAACGCGAAAACGCGACCTTTGCCGTCGCGGAAGCGAAAAAATACAAAGCGGCGATCCGACGTTATTACCTCGACCGCCCGGTCGAAGAGATCGGCGAAAGCGAGTTCGCGAACGCGATCGACCGTATCGCGGCGCAAGGCGTTGAAATCGCGTCGTTTGGCGGCGTCGTTCAAGCGACGGAAACGGAACCGGAATACGGGACGTTCTGTCGCCAATACGCGAAACTTGGCGGGCGTTTTTGGTCAAAAATCGTCGACGCAAGCGACCGCAAGACTTGGCTGAAATCGCTTTGGGTCGACCGCCCAAGCGCCTTCGCCCGCAAAACGCTCGACGCGTAACCCGATAGGACGGGCGACTTAGCCCGGACGTTAGAGCGTCGTTAGTTTAACGGCAAAACGCCGGATTCCTAATCCGGTCATTTCGGTTCGACTCCGAAACGACGCCTTTTTCCGCTTTCCCGCGACGCGTTTTAGCGCCGCCAACCGTCAAATTTAACCCAAATTTGCCAATGATTTACCAACTCCCAACCGAAGAAAATCGACGCGCCGTCGCCGACGCCCTTTACCGCCTTTTCGTCGAGGCCGAAGAGCGCGTCGAACTCGGTCGCGTCGGCCTAAACCGCGCTCCGAACGTCGTTTGGAAATTCCGAAGCGGCGTTTTGCGACTCTCGAAAGGCCCGAACGCGACGCGGATTAAAAACTCGCTCCTCGTCTTGCCCGGTCTCGAAACCGACGCGGCGCCGGAGTTTGCGACGACGTTCGAAACGCTTTGGGTCGCCGGGCCGAACGAAAGCGGCTTTCCTTGGTGGAAAGACTCGAACGAAAGTTACTGTCGTCAAAAGTGTTACGACCTTCTCGGCGCCGCCTTCCTCGACGCGATCGCTCGAAAATTTGGGCGCCCGACGTCGCGCGACGTCGAGTCGCCTTGGGAAATCGCCGCCGCGACGCTCGCCGAAGAGAACTTTCGCGCCGTCGCTTTTTGTTAATCTAAACCTTTGCCGCGTCAAAAGAAAGGAATCGTTATGTTAACGTTGTCCCGCCGCCCGCAAGAAAGCGTCAAGATCGGCCCGGATATCCGCGTCGTCGTCTTAAACGTCGAAGGAAAACGCGTTAGGCTCGGTTTCGAAGCGCCGCCGGAGACGGTCGTCGCTCGCGAAGAAATCGAAAATTTCGTCGGTCGGCTCCTGCGACCGCAACCGGAAAAGAAGCCGAGCGAAACCGACGCGTTGCGGCGCGAACTTCAATCGACGCAAGAACTTCTAGCGGACGAACGCCGACGCCGCGTCGACCTTGAAGCGCGCGTTCGCGAGTTTGCCGAGTTCGCGCTCCGTCCGGAACCGACGCCGCCAACGAAACGCGCCGCTCCGCGACGCTAAAACGACCGCTCTTAACCTCAAAATTTTTCAACCTTTACGAAAGGAAACCCCGATGTTCAACACGAAGAAAATTTGGAAAAAAACGACGCTCGCCCTCCTCGCCGCCGCGCTTTTCGCCGCGCCGTCCGTCTCGTTCGCGCAATGTTGGCGCCCGTTCGGCGGACTCTTCGGCGGCGGTTGGCGAACCGCTAACCGTTGCGGCTGGAACGTTTGCGGCGACGCTTACGGCTCGGCTTACGCAGTCGGCGACTGCGCGTCGTACTCCGGCGGCTGGAACGGCGCTTGCGCGTCCGGCGTTTGCAACGCGTCGACGACGAACGGAAGCGCTTGCGTTGGCGGCGCTTGCAACGTCGGCGCTTACCGAAACGCCGACGTCGCGCCTCGTTGCGGCGTTTGCGACGCCGCGTCTTGCTCGACCGACGTTTGCGCTGAAAACGCTTGCGACGCCGATACTTGCGACGTCGAAGAAACAAAGTCCGAAGCGGAAACCGAAAACGGCGAAACGCTCGAAAAATCGCCCGTCGAAACGCCGAAAGCCGAAACCGCGGTCGAGCAAACGAGCGAAAGCGGCAAAGCGACGACCGTCGTTAGTCCTTGCGGTCCCGCGAGTTGCGACGCGCTCGAATTCTCGCGCCAAGTCGACGCCGAACTCGAAGGGATGGGCGCGACCGAAAAAGCGCTCTTCGACCGCTTGAACGAAGTCCGTCGCTGGAACGGACGCCGCGCGGTCGCGTTCGAAAAAAACGCGTTGGCCGGTTGCCGAACTCACTCGCTTCGAATGGCTAAACGCGGCTATTGCTTTCATTACGACAACGGAAGATACGCCGAAATTTGCGCGCCGGGCCGCACGATCGACGAAGCGTTCGCGAGTTGGTTCACCTCCGGCGGTCATATGACGGTTATGCTCGGCCCGTACCGTCGCGCCGCCGCCTCCTACGCCTTCGACAACAGCGGTTTCGGCTTTTGGACGATTCGCTTCGCCTACTAACCGCGACGCAACTTCTCATCGTTAAACAAATTACCATCGGAACGACCGCGTTCCGCAAGCCGCGTCGGTTTAACCGCCGCCGCGGTTTCTTCCCCCGTTTCCCCCGAGACGGCAAAATTATTGACAAAACCGCTACCAATTTTTTCAAAGGGCGCTAAAATGGCATATGGATTCAACCTTAACAACGGAAAGGAGACTCTGAACCGTTATGACGCCCGCACGGAAAGAACTCGATATGACGACCTTTACCGGTCGCTTTGCCGCGCGACTGCGCGAGTTGCGCGAGAAAGCCAAATTAACGCAGGCCGAACTTGCAGCCAAAATTGGCGTTCGCGTAACCGCCGTTTCGAACTGGGAAACGGCGGCCAACTCGCCGACCGTCGACAAGTTGCCTGTGATCGCCGAAGCCTTAAAGGTCTCGGTGCGCAATCTTTTGCCCAAAGATTAGAAGAAAACTTTTCCAGTTTTTCTGGAATTAGCCGCTTGACTATATTCCAGTTTTGCTGTATAACATATTCCGTCAAGAGCGACGGAGTCCGTCCAAAAATTTCGACCGCCCGAGGCGGCGCCGCGTTCTTGCGAGTTCGCGACGTCGTCGCGGGCTTTTTTACGCCCCTTTCCGTTGAATCCACCGTCGGGCGGTCGGAATTTGAGGTCTACCGTGAACGCGCCGCAAGCCCCCCAAACGCCTAAGAAGCCCCGTCGCCCCCGTTTGCTTCACCTGAACGACT
>JAZQAP010000453.1:0-3253 GCA_045545275.1 Thermoguttaceae bacterium
GGAGGATGTTGAAAACGTCCGGGTGCGCCTTTTCGATTTCGTCGAGCAAAACGACCGAGTACGGACGACGGCGAATCTTTTCGGTCAACTGGCCGCCCTCGTCGTGTCCGACGTATCCCGGAGGCGCGCCGACCAAACGGCTGACGTTGTACTTCTCCATATACTCGCTCATATCGATCGAAACGAGCGCGTCTTCGTTGCCGAACATAAACTCGGCCAACGCCTTGGCGAGCAACGTCTTACCGACGCCGGTCGGGCCCGCGAAAATAAAGGAGCCGATCGGGCGTTTCGGGTCTTGAACGCCGCTGCGGCTGCGTCGAACCGCCTTCGAAATCGCTTGAATCGCTTCGTGTTGGCTGACGACGCGGCGGTGCAGCTCGTCTTCCATTTGGACGAGACGCTTCGAGTCTTCCGTCGTGAGACGGGTCAGCGGAACGCCGGTGATGAGCGAAACGACCTGCGAAACGACCGTCGCGTCAACGACGCCGTTCGTTTGTTGGAGCTTGTCGCGCCATTCCTTTTGCAGTTCGTCCTTATCCTTGCGGATTTGGTCGATTTGGTCGCGAAGGAGCGCCGCTTGTTCGAAGTCTTGATCGGCGACCGCGCGGTCTTTTTGCTGTTGCAGGTCTTCCGAGCGGCGGTCGAGGTCGTGCAAGTCGGGCGGACGCGTCATCGTCTTGAGTCGGACGCGGGCGCCGGCTTCGTCGATCACGTCGATCGCTTTGTCCGGGAGGCAGCGGGCCGAAATGTAACGTTCCGACAACTCGACGGCGGCTTCGAGCGCGTCGTCGGTAATCGTAACGCGGTGGTGATTTTCGTAACGTTCGCGCAGCCCTTTGAGGATTTCGACCGTTTCTCGCGCCGACGTCGGGTTGACGACGACCGTTTGGAAGCGGCGTTCGAGGGCGTTGTCTTTTTCGATGTACTTGCGGTACTCGTCGAACGTCGTCGCGCCGATGCATTGGATTTCGCCGCGCGAGAGCGCCGGTTTCAGGACGTTCGCCGCGTCGATGGCGCCTTCGGCCCCGCCGGCCCCGACGAGCGTGTGCATTTCGTCGATGAAGAGGATCGTGTTCTTCGTGCGACGCACTTCGTTCATCAACGCTTTGATGCGCTCTTCGAATTGACCGCGGTACTTCGTCCCGGCGACCATCATCGCCAAGTCAAGGACGACGACGCGCTTGTCCATCAAGATTTCCGGAACGTTTCCGTCGACGACGCGTTGCGCGAACCCTTCGACGATCGCCGTCTTGCCGACGCCCGCTTCGCCGAGGAGAACCGGATTGTTTTTCGTTCGGCGGCTCAAAATTTGCATCGCGCGTTCGATTTCCGCTTCGCGACCGATCACCGGGTCGAGTTTCTTTTGGCGCGCAAGTTCCGTCAGGTCGCGACCGAACGAGTCGAGCGCCGGCGTCTTCGACTTGCCGGGACGCGGGGCCGCGTCGCCGGTCGAGGCCGAGCGTTCCGAACCGGAGGCGGAGCCGGAGGAAGAGGACGCGTCGTCGGACGACGTTCCGCTAAAACCGCCGCGGTCGTCGAGATCGCCGCTCTCGGACGCTTGACCGAGCGTCGTCAAAATTTCTTCGCGAACGTCGTCGAGCTTGAGTCCGAGGTTCATCATCACCTGCGCGGCGACGCCGTCGTGTTCCTTCAGCAAGCCGAGGAGGAGATGTTCCGTCCCGACGTAATTATGCTTCAGGCGTCGCGCCTCTTCGATCGCGTATTCGACCGCCTTTTTGGCGCGCGGCGTTTGCGGCAGACGTCCCATCGTAACCAAATCGGGGCCGCTGCGGACGAGTTTTTCGACTTCCAAACGCATCGTGCGGAGGTCGATTCCCATCTTCTTCAGGATATTGGCGGCGACGCCGGTTCCTTCTTTAATGAGACCGAGGAGGATGTGTTCCGTTCCGACGTATTCGTGGTTGAAACGAAGCGCTTCCTGGTGCGCGAACTGCATCACTTTGCGCGCTCGGTCGGTAAATCGCTCGTAAGGCATATTCTTTTCTTCTTCTCAATATTATTCTACCGGCGATTCCGGCGCCGCTCGATTCGGGCCCGGCGTTCGACGTTCGAAGTCGACGCGAGGTCGCGACGAGAAAGCGGGAATCGGGGATTAACGTCAAGCGCGCGCCGAGGGAACGCCGAGGGCGTCGAGGTTCGGCGGCGAGCGTCGTCCTCTCTATTGTAGTCGATTCGTTCGATTCGTCCAGCGACCCGGAAAAGCCGCGCGAAATTTTTTTCAAAATTTGCGGCGATTCTCCGCTTTTTTACGCCGCGAATCGCGAAAAATTTTTTTCGGTCGAGCGAAATTTTTTTTCGAAACCGCCTCGACGCGTAAAAAATAAGGGCGGACGGCGCAAAATCCGAGGGAAGAGCGTAAAAGCGAGCCGGCGCCGACGGCGGGCGCGCCGTTTTTTGCTCTGGACGCGGAGGAAAAAATTGGTTATGGTTGCGCCGAATATTTCGACTTTTTCGGTTTTGCGTCTCGTTTTTTAAAAAACGGCGACCGACGAGACGCTTTTCGACCGCCGACCGCAACGTCGCAAGGAAAACGCAACATGACGACCCAACGCAAAAAACGCGCCGCGTTCGCGCGAGCTTTCCTCGGTTTCTCGTTATTATACGCCGTCGGTTGCGCGGAAAAAGAAGAAAATTTTCCAAAAATCGGCGATATCGAGGCGCAAGTCGGGACGGAAAGACAAAATAGCGGTTCCGGCGAAGTTGGCGAAAACGTAAAAAATAGCGAAAATAAAGAGAACGGCGGAAATAAAGGGAACGGGGAAAGCGGGACGAGCGTCGCCGACTCGAACGCCGCGGAGCTTTTAGGCGGCGCGACCGACCGTTTCGCCGACGTTTTCAGCGAAGCGGGCGCCAAGGAAGAGACGGTTGGGTTCGACGAAACGCTCGTCGACGAGGAAACGCGCCAAAAATACGCCGCCGACCGAACGACCGTCGCGCCGACGTTGGCTCCGCGATCCGAAACGGCGGGCGCCGACGAACGTCCGAAATATCGTCTTGAGTACAAATTTCAACCGGGTTCGTCGCTCCGGTGGAACGTCGTTCACCAAGTGCGCAAAAAGAAGTCGGATCGTAGCCATGTCGTTCTGTGAGCCAAGGAGTTGTCAGGAGCTTTTGTCTTCCTAAGACCGCTTGGCCTCCGACTTCCGACGAACGTCCGAAATATCGTCTTGAGTACAAATTTCAACCGGGTTCGTCGCTCCGGTGGAACGTCGTTCACCAAGTGCGCAAAAAG
>JAZQAP010000454.1:0-7276 GCA_045545275.1 Thermoguttaceae bacterium
GCCGGCGGCGCCCGCCCCCGCCGCCGGTCATACCGCCGGCCATTCCGCCGCTCGCCGCGCCGGGCGCCGCGCCGCCGGTCATACCGCCGCCCGCGCCCATGCCGCCGCGACCGGTCGCCATTCCTCCGGCCAGCCCTTCAAGGGTCGTTCCCGCGACTTGCATTTCGGCGGGGTCGACGCCGTTTCCAGGAATCGCGCCGCTACCGGCGCCGCCCGTCGCGGAATCGCCGCCCATACCGCCTTCCATCGAACCGCGCGCGCCGCCGGGCCCTCCGGAAGCTCCGCCGGAACCGCCGGAGGCGCCGCCGCTCATCATCGAAGAGCCGCTCATCGTCGCCGAACCGCCGGACGCTCCGCCCGCGGCGTCGGTTCCGGAGATCGCGGCCATAATCGCCGACGCATCGACGGAGGTTCCGAACGTCATGTAATCTTTCGGCGTCGCAATCCACGGGTCGACTTCGCGATAGAACGGTTCGCGCTCTTTCGCCTTCAATTGGTCGCGCAACGCGCTGTCTTCGCACGCGGAGACCAAGTCCTTTTTCACGTCGTAAAGGTAAACGTCGGTCAACGGCGACTCTTCGTTTTCCGGATCGCTCAAAATACCGACGTAGCAGAGTTGCGCGCCGTCGGCGTCGGTCGAGACGTAAACCGGCCAGAAACGTTCTTCGAGACCGGTAATCCCAAGGTGATTCATCTCGGCTTTTTTCAAGAGCTTATACTCTTTAACCTGAACGCGGCGACGCTGCATCTTCTTCAGGAGGTCGGGAAGATGGTTCGCGATGAAGTACCCGTAGTCTTCGAGGAGGTCGGGACGTCCGACGCCGATCGGATCGCGGAACTTCAATTTCTTTTCGACCAAATCGAGGAATTCGCGCGAAAGTTGGCGCGGCCAACGGTTGCGTTCCTTTTGATCGTCGTACATCAGGCCCCACGCGTCGAAAACGCTCGTTTTCAGCACGTCGGTAACGCCTTCGATTTGTTCGATCGTATTTTCGTTCGGGTGTTTATTATTGCCGGCGATCGTGTCGACGGATTTCTTTTCGGCTTGCACCGCCTCCGACTTTTCGACGTATTGCTTCTTAATTTTCCCCTTCGCCAAGACTGTAAAGACGAAAGCGATCACAACGATCAACGGCACGAGAATCCAAAAGTAATTCCTTTTGATATCCTCCAATTTTATACCGGCTTTTTTAGCTTTTGCCATTATCTCTTCACCTTAATATTGCGGAAGCGACCTCGCGGCTCTTTTCCGACGATTCGCGCCGTCGAAACGGCGGGAGTTGATTTCAAATTGAGCGTCGAAGCGCGTCGAGCGACGCGCTTCCTTTTCTTTTACGCGAAAACGCGAATGTCGTTACGCGGTCGGTTCTTCGGTCGCGGTCGGTTCCGCCGGGGCCGGTTCTTCGGTCGCGGTCGGTTCCGCCGGGGCCGGTTCTTCGGTCGCGGTCGGTTCCGCCGGAGCCGGTTCTTCGGTCGCGGTCGGTTCCGCCGGAGCCGGTTCTTCGGTCGCGGTCGGTTCCGCCGGAGCCGGTTCTTCGGTCGCGGTCGGTTCCGCCGGGGCCGGTTCTTCGGTCGCGGTCGGTTCCGCCGGGGCGGTCGTCGATTCTTCGTCGTCGGTCGACGCGCCGTTTTCCGCTTCTTCGGCGGCTTTCGCGGCTTCCTCGGCGGCCTTGCGACGTTCGTCGCGGGTCGTCGGCTTCGTTTCAATCCAAACGAACTGAATCGTGAAGTCGAAACGGCGCAAATTCAAAATTTTGTCGCTTCCGAGCGCGTTGGCGATTCGATTGTTCATACCGTCGCCGCCCATGCCGCCGGACGCGGCGCCGCCGCTCGCCGGGCCGCCCATTCCGCCGCCCATCGTCGCGCCGCCGCCCATACCGCCGCCCATACCGCCGGTCATACCTCCGCCCATGCCGCCGTTCATGCCGCCGCGCATTCCGCCGGCGCCGCCCGATTGCTTAATCATCGATTCAAGCAATTTTTTACGCGCTTCGGCGGCCGCTTGCGGGTCGAGGAGGCGGAACTTGTCGTCGATGACGCCCGGATTGACCAACACGGGGTAGTAAATCCCCATATCTTTAAACGAAACGGTTTCGACGCCCGATTCGTCCGCGCGCTGCCGTTCCAAACTAATCGGCAACTCGACGGCGCCGTGTTTCAGGTTCGACAGAATCGTGCGACGCAAATACTCGGGCCCGCGCGCCGGATCGTTGGCGTCGTCCGGGTTATGGTAGTGGTAACCGGTCAGCTGAACGATGCGCCCCGGGCCGTAAGGCGCCGGAATCAGTTCCAAACGCGCGTCGACGCTTTCGGTAATGTCGTTAAGCGCGGTCGTTTCCAACCCGGCGCTCGCGGAACCCGATTTCGACGAACTCGATTTCGACGACGACTTGGAAGAACTCGACTTGGAAGAACTCGACTTGGAGGAGCTCGATTTCGAGGAACTCGATTTCGAGGAGGATTTCGACGAACTCGACTTAGACGACGAAGACTTCGAGCTTTCCTTTTCCGGTTGCGGTTGGAACGGGAACATTTCCTCCAACGTATACTCCGGAACGTATTCGGCGGTCTTGGTCGACGCGGCGCCCTCTTCTTCGGCGTCGGTCGCGGCGTCGGCGGGCGGCGTCAATTCGTTCCCCGCGGCGTCGATAGAGAACGCTTTCGCTTCTTCCGCGTCGATGTAATACCAACGGCGCACTTGCTCGAACCAGTCGCCCAGTTCTTCGATTTCCTGCACTTCGACGTTGTCGACGTACACGCGGTTTTGTCGGGTGATCGCGTCGATTTTCAGCGCGGAGACGCCTTCGGAAAGCGCGGCTTTGTCCGGCGCTTCGGACGGAATCGCGACGTTAATCGCCTTCAAAAGTTCCATCCAGGTGATGCGCCCTTCGACGCCGCCGGTCAGGTTTTGCCCGATTTTGTCGACCGCTTTAAAGGTCGACGCGGCGGAGTCGGCTTTCGAAATCAGGTCTTTCGACTTTTTCGAGACCGCTTGCGCTTCGGAGTAAGCGGAGTTAATCGCCGGGTTTTCAACGACGCTAAACTTCATCGTCGAATCGAAATACTGCCAAGTCATCCCGGCCATCAGGAGCGACGCGGCGGCCAACGCCCACGGTTTTTTCTTATTAATAAGGCGGGTTTGCACGACGTCGCGCGGCACCAAGTTAATGCCGAGCGGCGCTTCGCCCAAGAGTTGCAACGCGAGCCCGTACGCGACGCCGAACGAAGTCGAGTTATTCTTAAACTCCGGATTCGCCAAGACTTCCGCGCCCTGCAACTTACGGTAGGCGGTCGGAACGACGACGTCGAGCCCCAAGCTCTTCGAGAGGAATTGGCGCAACCCCGGGAGTTTCATCGCGTTCCCGAGAGCGTACACGCGGCGAATTTTCGCGTTTTTATTCAAGCTCTTATAGTACTTGATCGACCGCTCGATTTCGGTGAGCATGTCGTTAAAGACCGGTTTCATCGCGAGGACGACGGCTTTCGGGTCTTGCGCGGTCGCGGCGTTGCGCTTGATATGTTCGGCGTTCGAGAAGGTGAGTTTGAGCGCTTTCGTCAGGGCCTTGGTGAACATGTTGCCGCCGACGGCGATGTTGCGGAGCCACACGTCGACGCCGTTCGTAACGACGATTTCCGACGCGTCCGTCCCGACGTTCAAAATAACGTCGTATTCGAACAACTCGTTCGGGTCGCGTTCGAGGAGCGCGTCGTAGTCGTGCATGTCGTTGACGAACGCGTTGTACAGAGCGACTTGCGCGCCTTGAATGCAGTCGACTTCGACGCCGGCTTCGGCGTAGCGTTCGAGCGTGCGCTTGGCGATGTCCCGCTTCATGGCGTACATGAAGATACGCAGGTCGAGCGCGACGCCGCCCTCCAACGTTCCGCCGACTTGGCGATAGTCCCAAATAACGTCTTGCAGGTCGAAGGGAAGCCATTGTTTGACCTCGTATTTAATGAGGTCGCTCACCTTTTTGGGGTCGATCGGCGGAAGCGGTTGGTAACGCCAAAGCGCGTTTTGTCCGGAAACGGAAATCGCGATTTTTTCGCCCTTGACGTTGTTGCGCGAAAGAAAAGTTTTCAAACTTTCCGCAAGAATTTCGTTCGGATCGGCGCCCGGTTGCGTCATAATCTTGCTGTGTTCGATAAAATCGAATTGCAAAACTTCGAGCGTTCCCGGCTCCGTTCCCTTGCGACAACGCAACGCTTTCAACGACGCGCTACCGACGTCGATACCCCATACGGTTTCATTTTTTGCCATAATTATTCCGTCCCGTACATTTCTCCCGACGCGCCCGACCAAGCCGACCTTCGGCGCATTTCCGAAGACGGCGCGTTTTTCGGTTTCGTATAACGTTTTCTCTCTATATTAATTAATAATGTAAAAAGACTGAACCTCCGGCGCTCGTTTCGCGCGGCGGCGTCTCCGTCGTTTCGGCTAAACGTCGAAACGTCGACGACGGAGAACCGACGCGCAAGCGGCTCGACGGCGCTTCCTCCTCTATTGTAACATGACGCAAGGCGTTCGGTCAAGATTTTTTTTCTTGTTCTCGGCGATATTTTGCGAATCCGTTCAAAAAAAAACGCCCTTTTTCTAAAGATACGTCGCAATTTTAGTTCGAGCGCCGCGACGCGCTTCAAAGTAGGCAAGAAGCGCAATTTGGGCAATTTCGTTATTTTGTCTTCTCTCGATTCTTTTTCGCCGATCGCGTCGAACGCGTTTCCGAACCTCGACTAATATTTTAGGAAAACTTGTTAAAATATTCGGATTTTACTAATTTTTCCGGCGGCGCGGTCGAAATAATAATTAAACCTTTTGTCGTCGACGCGGGTCGTCCCGCCGGGACGCGGGTTTCGTTTTCCAAGGATTGGAAATCGACTTTTACCACTTTTCTTTTTTTGCCGAATGGAGTTTTGCGATGGTTCGAACGATCGCGATGGGGATTGTGATGGCGTTTGCGTTGGGGTTCGTCGGTTGTCGCTCGTGCCTCTCGCCTTACGAATATTGTCAACCGACGTTCGTTCCGGAACGGGGCGACCAATGTATGGGCGAGCTTTACCGCTGCGGTTCCGTCCTCGGCGGAATGGAGCAAACGAAATCGCCGACCGACGATTGCGAAGAGTGCAACGGCGGTTACACCGAATATTACGGCGCCGCGAACGCCGCTCAAAGCGCCGCTTCCGGCGAAACGTCGATCGCGCAAACGCAAGGGACGCTCGGCGCTTACGACGCGAACGCTTACTCGCAGGCGAATTACGTCGCTCCGGCGGGCTCTTACGCCGGGAACGCTTACGACGCTTCGAGCGCTTCGGCGTTCGGCGCCTATCCCGAGCAAAACGATTTTAGCCTCCGCGACGATTCCGGCGACGTTTACGCTTACTAAGTTTAAATAAACGGCGTAAAATAAAAAAGACGCGTTAAATAAACAAGCGACGCGATTCGGCGAATCCGGCGAAAATAGCGGAACGTCGAGTCGCGCCGCTCGCGTTAATTTAGCGAAACCGCGACGACTTTTCCGCCCCGATGAACGATTTCGACGCTTTTTCCTTCGACCGCTTCCCGAAAACGCCGTTCCTGCCGGACGTTCCGCTCGAACGTTGGACGCCGAACGACGGCGACCGCGACGAATTCTTCATGCGCGCCGCGCTCGTCGAAGCGCGGATCGCCGCGGAGGAGGGGGAAACGCCGATCGGCGCCGTTCTCGTTTGCCAAAATCGGATTCTCGTTCGCGAACACAACCGCCGCGAACGCCTTTGCGACCCGACCGCGCACGCGGAAACGCTCGCGTTGAGCCGGGCGTCGGCGCTTTACCCGTCTTGGCGAATCGAGGACGCGGAACTCTTCGTAACGCTCGAACCTTGCCCGATGTGCGCCGGCGCGCTCGTTCTTTCCCGAGTGAACCGCGTCGTTTTTGGAACCCGCGACCCGAAAGCCGGATGCGCCGGGTCGCTAATGAACCTCTTGACCGAAGAACGCTTCAACTGGCGCTGCGACGTCGTCGAAGGCGTCCTGCGCGACGAATGCGCCGACCTGCTCCGTCGATTCTTCCGCGAACGTCGGCAAGCGAACGCCGACGCGCGAAAGTCGCCGTCTTAACGCGTTTTGCCGTCTCTCTAAATTACCCGTCTTTCCCAAAACGCCGTTGAAAACGCGCCGAACGGGAAAAAATCGCCCCTTGCCCCTTTCCGTTTCGCTCGGGGCGTTGACAAGCGGCGCAAAATATGTTCTATTATAACGTCGAGCGCGTCCCGTCGACCGAACTTCTCCGCGACGCGCTTTCCTAAAAAACGTCGGTCGCCGCCCAAAACGTTTTCCAACGCCGAAACAGCGAAAACGCCGAAATCCAAGACAAAAAAGCGGCGCCGCGATGCAAAACCTTAATCGACCCCAAAAATCGCGATGAAATACGAAAACGTGTGCGTCGAGGCGATCGAATGCGCCCTCCCGCCGGAAATTGTAACGACCGACGAACTCGAAAACCGGCTCGCGCCCCTTTACGAACGGCTGAAACTTCCGTTCGGGCGGCTCGAGTTGATGACCGGCATTAAGGAACGCGGCCTTTGGGAACGCGGTCGGCTCCCCGGCGACCAAAGCGTCGACACGGTGGAAAAGCTGCTCCGAACGACCGGCGTCGACCGTTCGAAAATCGGGATGTTCGTACACGCGTCGGTCTGCCGCGACTACCAAGAGCCCGCGACCGCTTGCGACGTTCACCGGCGGTTGGGCTTGCCGCAGTCGGCGGTTATTTTCGACTTGTCGAACGCTTGTTTGGGGCTGTTGACCGGCGCGCTCCAAATCGCCAACGCGATCGAACTCGGGCAAATCGACGCCGGAATCGTCGTCGGAACGGAAACGAGCCGCGCGCTGATGGAGACGACCGTCGACGAGTTGGTCGCCGACGAAACGCTGACGCGCCGGACGGTGAAAGACGCGTTCGCGTCGCTGACGATCGGCTCCGGGAGCGCCGCGATTCTCTTGACGAACCGCAATTTGAGCCGAACCGGAAACCGCCTCCTCGGCGCGTCGGTTTTGGCGAACACCGAGCAAAGCGCGCTTTGCCGCAGTCAAGTCGACGTAACCGCGGGGGGTCGCTCCGACGGACAAACGATGAAGACGGACTCGGAAACGCTTCTGCGCGAAGGCGTCGCCGTCGCCGCGAAAGCGTTCGAGCGTTTCGTCGCCGAAATCGGTTGGGACGCGGCGGCGCTCGATCGCGTTTTTTGCCACCAAGTCGGGAAAGCGCATCAAAAACTTCTTTTTGAAACGCTTGGGAAGTCG
>JAZQAP010000455.1:0-3138 GCA_045545275.1 Thermoguttaceae bacterium
GTCTCCGGTTGGCTCGCGCCTTGGGGAGTCGCGCCTTGTGAAGACGAAACGCAATCCGTTGCGAAATCGACGTTTATCGACTCCGCCAACGCCGAACGACAAAACGTCGACGAAGCGCGAAAAGCCGCTAAACGACAAAACATCGCCGCGACGTTCGAGCCGCCGCGTCTCGTCCGTTGCGCCCTTTTTTATTGGCCGTCCGGACGCGGTTTTACCGGCGAGCGCGCCGTCGAGCTGCACCTGCCGGGCGCGCCGCCGGTTCTCGACGCCGCCGTCCGTTCGATTTGCTCGACCGGAAACGCTCGGCTGGCGCGCCGCGGCGAGTTCGCGCTCCGCGCTTTCCTCAACGGTCGCATCGACTTAACGCAAGCGGAAGCGATACTCGGCGCGATCGACGCCCGCTCCGACGGCGAACTTCAAACGGCGCTCGAACAACTCGCCGGCAACCTTTCCCGCGCGTTCGGCGCCCTCCGCGAAACGCTTTTCGACGTTCTTTGCAACCTCGAAGCCGGTTTCGATTTCGTCGAGGAAGATATCGAGTTCGTTTCGACCGACGAGATTCGGGCGCAACTGCAAAACGCGATTTCGCAAATCGACGAAACGCTCGACCGAACGCGCTCCCGAGGATCGCTCGACCGGGCGCCGCGCGTCGTTCTCGCCGGGCTTCCAAACGCCGGCAAAAGCTCGCTTTACAACCGACTCGTTCAAACGTTCGGCGCGCAAAACGCCGCGACCGAAAACGCCGCCGCGCTCGTCTCCGACGTCGCCGGAACGACCCGCGACTATCTCGAAACGGAACTGACCGTCGACGACGTTTCGTTCGTTCTCGTCGACTCGGCGGGCGTCGAAAACGTTCAAGACGCCGAAAAAACCGGCGCGTTTGAAAACAAACAAAAAAGCGCCGATTTTCAAACAAATCAAACGCCGCCGCAAAACGGGGCGCCAAACGCGCTTTCCAACGGGCAAGAAACCCCAAAAGTTGGAGAAACTGAAAAAGCCGCCGCGACGTCGGAACTTTCGCCCCGTCAACTCGCGCAACTCGGTTTGAAACGCGTTTTCGCCGACGCGTCGCTGATTTTGCGCTGTCGCGACGCCGCGTCGACCGACTTTCCGCCCGATTTCGGCGCCGAACTCGGGATTCCCGCCGACGTTCCGACGCTCGACGTCGCGACGAAACGAGACGGCGCGGCCTCGACGGCTCCCAAAGACGAAGAGCCGCCAAAAGAAAAAACGACGCCCGCCGCCGACGTCGCAAACGACGCGGCGCAAGGAGTTAACGCGCCGCTCGAAACGTCCGCCGCGACCGGATTCGGCGTCGAAACGCTGGGCCGCCGAATCGCCGACCGGCTCCGCGCCGAAATGGAAAACGGCGAAATCGTCCCGTCGACCGCCGTCCGCTGTCAAGAATCGCTCCGCGAAGCGAACGACGCCCTGCGCCGCGCGCTCGACCTCCTCGACGGCGCGCTGTTCGACGAAGTTTTAGTCGCCGCCGAGATTCGCGTCGCGCTCGACCGAATCGGGCTCGTCGTCGGCGCCGTTCACACCGAAGATTTGCTCGACCGTATTTTCAGCCGCTTCTGCGTCGGGAAATGAATTGCGGAAGCGCAGCGCCGGGTTCGCGACCGAAATTTCGTCGTAATTCGCGACGGAAATCAACCCGAGTTGTTGCAGAAACTCAAGACGCGCGGCGACGTCGGAAATCGCGAAAAATTCCCGGTTAGGTCGCCCGCTCCAGTACATTCGACGCGCGATTTCAAGCGTCGTCAACGGCTCCTCCGCTTCCTCCAACAACGCGAAAAGCCGTCCGTTGCGCCGCTCCATTCCGCGAACGACCTGCCGAACGCGGTTCGGAACGTCGAAAATCGGCGCTTCGTGCGCCGGAAGCGCGACCAACTTTCGTCCGACGGCCCGCTCGCACCGCTCGCCGATTCGCGACAACGTCCGCAACGACCGAATATAATTCCAAACGCCGGTTCGCGGCGTCAATCGCGACGGCCAAATTTGCGTCAACGTCTTCGAAAGGAGCAAGTCGCCGGTCAAAATAACGTCGTCGAGTTGAAACGCGAGATGTCCCGGCGAGTGTCCGGGCAAATAAAACGTCTTCAACGCGCCGAACGTTTCCCCGCCGAGAAGCGTTTTCGCGACCGGCGTCGACTTCGCGCGCCCCGGTCGGAACCCGAATCCGTCGAGAATCCCCGGAATCTCCGCTTCGTCGACGCCCGCTTCGCGCAAGAAATGAAACGACCGAACGTTCGAAACGCAAGCCTGTTCGTTAAACGACGAAACGACGCGACTTTCGAACGAATGCGACCAAACCTCCGCGCCGGTTCGCCGACGCAGTTCGTTCGCGCCGCCGAAATGATCGATATGCGAATGCGTCAGCAGAATCCGCCGAATTTTCTCCGGCGCGAAACCGGGTTCGAACTCTTCGCGAATCGTTCGAAACGCGCTTTCCAAGTCGGCGTTCGACTCGTCGCTCCCGCTCCCGGCGTCGATCAGCCAATATTCGGTCGGGTTCGTTCGAATCGCCGGAGCGCCGCCCAAGTTCGCCGTCGTTTCCGCGTTGAAACCGTTTGTTTTAGCGGCGGTTAAGTCGGCGACGTTCGCGCTTTTCGTTTCGTTTGCCCCCGTCTTCTCCGCGCCTTGCGTCGATCGAATTTTGGGCGTCGACGCTCCTTCGACCGGCGAACGCGGCGGCGCGGTCGGATCGGCGAACAAGTAAAGCGAGCCCGGCAAAAAGGGCAAAACCCGCGCCCCAATCCGATAAATAACGAACCCGGCGCGCGTTCGCAACCGCTCGACGCGACCGTCAGACGACACGTTATCGCCAAAAATTTCGACGCGACGCGTCGCCGCGTTCAGCCGATTCGCCGTCGTCGTTCGCTCTTCCATTTTTCGTTCCCTTCTCGTTTTCGCGACCGTCGCGACGCTTAACTCGTTTAACGACGGCGGTTAAAAACGTCGTCGTTTTAAACAAACGCGCGGACGTCCGACTTCGTTCGTCGAACGTCCGCGTTTTCAATTCTTTTTTCAGCGACCGCCGGAGCCCGTCCGACGTTTCAACGTCGAAACTCGCCCTTTCGGTCTTCTCGACGCTTAACGTCGAAACTCGCCCTTTCGGTCTTCTCGACGCTTAAC
>JAZQAP010000456.1:0-2297 GCA_045545275.1 Thermoguttaceae bacterium
CCTCTTCGACGGTTATTGGGAAGACATCGGGACGATTCGCTCCTTCTACGAAGCGAACCTCGCGTTGGCGCAAAACCCGCCGGTTTTTGAAATTTCGCCTCCGCAAGCGCCGACGTACACTCAACTTCGTTACCTTCCGGCCAGTCGTTTCGACAACGCGACGGTTCGTTGCAGCTATATCGCCGACGGTTGCTCGATCGGCGAAGGCGCGGTTATCGAAAATTCGATTCTCGGCATTCGTTGTCGAATCGGCAAAGGTTGCGTTATCCGCAACTCCATCATTATGGGCCAAGACTTCGTTACGAGTCCCGAAGAAGACGCGGCGGAAATCGCGGCCGGTCGTCCGCCGGTGGGAATCGGCGACCATACGGTCATCGACGGCGCCATCGTCGACAAAAACTGCCAAATCGGCTCGAACGTCTTCGTTATCAACCCGGACGCCGTTCAAAACACGAAGGAACGCGAATTCGGGATGATTCGCGACGGCGTTATCTGCGTCGAAAAGGGCGCGGTTTTGCCGAACCATTGGCACTTGGCGCAATCGCTGAAGAAAAAGGGTTGACGCGCGACGGCGTTCGCTTAGACGCGATTTAAGTCGTTAAATAAGGGAACGGAGCGAGTTCCGAGGAAGTCGCTTCGATTCCCTTTTTTTCTTGTCGAGCGTCTTTTGCGTTTCGTCGCGCAAATTTTTGAGCGTCGCGACTTCCCTTTCGTTCCGTTGAAACGTCCGGTCGCGACTTTCTTCGTCTTCGCGACCGGACGCTTCGCCGTTCGGGGCCGACGTTTACTCGACAAAATTTTTCCGTTAAAAGTTTATTTCGTTTTCTCCAACTCGTCGAGAATTTGACGACAGGAAATAATTTTCTCAACCAAATCGTTCGGAACAAACCAATATTGATTCGTCGACTCAAAACCGACGCAAGAATCCGCCGCCGCGGCGCGACGCAACGCTTTCGCCAGTTCGATTTCGTCGCGAACGATCGCCGCCATTTCCGTTTCGACCGCCGTTAATCTCGCCGCGTTTTCGCTATTTTCCGCGTTTTCCGCCTTCCGCAGAACGTTTCGTTCGTCGCGGAGCAAAACGAAGCGCGCTTGGTTGGCGCAACTCAAATAGACGACGCCCGCGACGTCGGCGCAACGCGCTTGCCGCTCCGCTTCGACGCGACGTTCCGCCGGAGCGTTCTTCGCCGCTTCGGCCAAAAGCGCGGCGCCTTCGCGGAATCCCCGCCCGCACTTCTCCATTTGCTCGGCGAAAACAAGCGGCGGATACGGCGCCGTCCAAGACGCGACGTCGTCGTAAGGAATCCCGACCATCGTCGCCTTAAAGCCGGTCGGCTCCAAGCGGAGCAGATTCGCCGGGCCGATTTGGTTCGGCGCGGTATAAACGACCGCTCCGGAATACGGGAATTCTTCGAAGGCGCGACTAACTTTCGTCCAGCCGGCGCGCCCGGTCGCGGCTCCTTCCGCTCCGAAAACGCGCGTCGCCAAGCGGTCGAGCGCCTCTTCTTCGGTCGTCGTTTCGTCCTTAAATTCTTGGAGCGCCTCCAAGTTAATCGACGGAAACCCGCCGAGCGACCAACCGGCCATTACTCCGTCGACGCCGGAGCGCGAAAGATTCGCCGCGTGTCGGACGACCAAGTCGAGCGCCGGAATCGTCGGAATCGACGCGATTTCCCAGGTCGCGTTGAATTGGCACTTCGCGATCGTTTTGAGCCCCGCCTTCTTCGCCGCCGCCCAATGCTCGACCGCGCGCGGCCCCGGCCCCACCGCCGAAATCGAATATTCGCCGACCGAAACCGAAACGCCGCCCCGTTCGAGCGGAAGCGCCCATTCGCTGACCGACTGCAGCCAAACGCCCTTCGGCAGCCGTTCGATAACGTCGGTCGCGAGCCCGTGTCCGCGCCAACCCCAGTCCCAAACGATCACCTTCGCGTCCGGCGCCGACCGCCAAACGCCTTCGGCCATCGCGGCGTTCAAGTCGGCGATCAGGTCGACGTAATCCCGTTTCGAACAGCGCGGACACTCGTTTTGCCGCATATGCGACGCGCAGGTCGTCAAATTTTCGGAGCCGGTGATCGTAAAAATCCCGCCGAGTCCCGGAACGTCCGCGAAGACCGCCGCCAACGAGTCGACGAGCCAACGCCGCGTCTCCGGCGCCGACGCGCACATCGCGAAATATTTCTCCTGCGCGACGCCGCGAATATGCGGACGATTTTCGAAAAACGGCGCCGGAAGCGCTCGCGGTTCGTTCATATAGAGGTAAACGTCGATCCCGTATTTCTTCGCTCTTTTCACCA
>JAZQAP010000457.1:0-5482 GCA_045545275.1 Thermoguttaceae bacterium
ATTTTCACGTCGCCGTCGTTTCGTTCGTCTCTCGTTCGGGCAAAAAAAATCCCGAGGAAGCCGAAACCTCCTCGGGATAACAACCCGAACGACGTTTAAAAAATCGCCGCGCTCAATTTCGAGCGTTTCGATTTTTTAAAAAACGCTCGGATCGTTCTATTTCATCGCCGAACAAGGCGCGCCTTCGTCTCGTTCGTCCCCGCTCGTCCCCCCAAAAAAAATCCCGAGGAAGCCTAAACTTCCCCGGGATAACAACGCGAACGACGTTTAAAAAATCGCCGCACTCAATTTCGAGCGTTTCGATTTTTCAAAAAACGCTCGGATCGTTCTATTTCATCGCCGAGCAAGGCGCGCCGTCGTCTCCTTCGACGCGCCGTCTCGACTCGTTAACGTCGCTCAAAATTGCTCGAACGAAGCGAAGAGGTCGTCGTCGAAGACGGTTTCTTCGAGAACCGCCAAGTCGATCGCGAGTTCCGTTTCGTCTTCTTCGTCGACAAACGCGGCGAACGCGTCGTCCAGAACCGCGGCGCTGGCCGGAGCGAGCGCGTTCGCGTATTCCGGTTTCAGCTCGAGGTTGCCGACCGTCGCGGCGACGAACGGTTTCAACGGATTTTCTTCCGTTCCGACAAGGTTGCCGTATTGTTCGTCGGTCTTAATCAAGACGTCCTTGACGAAACCGACGATACTGTAACGGCTGTTCGCGTAGTTGTTCGGGTAGAAGCCCCAAACGTCCGCGTCCTTGATCGTGCCGACGTTTTCCGCGACGACGCTGCGGATCAACACCGTCGAACCGAATTGGTTGACGACGCCGCCGTAGTAGGTCGCTTTGTTGCCGCCGATACGGCAGTCGACCAGCGTAATTTCGCTGTCTTCGGCGTAAATCGCGCCGCCGTATTGCATCGATTCGCTACCGTAAATGTCGAGCCCGCTCATGTACACGTTGCCGCGTTCGACGTTGATCGCGCCGCCGTTCTTCGTCGTGTAACCGTCGGCCAAGGTCAGGTTGCGCAGGTAAACGCTGTTCGTGTTCGGGACGCCTTCGTAAGTCGAAATCGTGAAGATTCTGTCCTTACCGTCGCCGCTGAGCGTAATATCGACGCCGGCGCCGTCGATCGTAATGTCGCGGGTCAACTCGATAACGCCGTCGAGAACGATCGTCTTGCCGTCGAGCGACGCGTCGAACGTAACGGTGTTGCCGTACCGCGACGATTTTTGCTCGGCGTAAGCCAAGGCTTCGCGAATCGAAATCAGGCCGTCGGTCGGGTCGACGACGTCGAGCTCCGTCGTAACGGTCGACGACGGTTTGTCGACCATGTACTGCGATTCGTAGCACCCCATGTCGACGACGCCGTCCGAAACGCGCAGGTTGCCGTTGAGGTCGGTTTCGTTCGGCGCGTGGACTTGTTCCAACGTGCGGAGGAATTCCGCGGAACCGCCGTTGACCGCGAGCGAGAACCGCGCCAAGCGGTAGTCGCCGTTCGCCGGGTCGACGAAGTATTCGCTCGGCATCCCGCCGGTGATCGTGGCCGTTTGGTTGCCGCCCAACGCGTACACGTAGGAATAATACGTGTCGAGCGAACCGAACCCCCACGGGCTGTACGTGGCTTGACCGGTAACGATCGAGTTGTAAATGAAGCTGCGACCGCCGCTGTACAGGCTGCCGAGCAACGTCGAGTTGTAGATGTGGAACGTGCCGCCGTCGCTCGACGTGTCGTAGTTGTCGGCAAGGTACACCGCGTCGCCAAAGTCTTCGAAGAGGCAGTTGCGCATCGTAAGGATCGACCACGGCGTGCCGAACACGCCCGTGCCTCCGCCGTTGCCGACGACATGGAGCCCGCGCAGGTCGAGGGCCACCGGGTAGTACAGCTTCGGATTCGCGTCCAAGTTGGCTCGCCCTTGGAGGCTGAACAACGCGCCGCCGAAAAGGCCGCCGCCCTGCAATTCGGACGCGTCGATCGTAATCCCGCCGAGCCCGGAGAGGGACGACGCGTCGATCATGTAGTCCATCACCGAGTGGCTAATACCGCCGGCTTGGAAGGAGAACCCGCCGAGTTCGCCGTCGATCTTGATCGTGCCGCCCGCCAAACTCGGATCGAACGTGATCGCGTTGTAGAACGTCGCGCTGTAAATGGACGCGTCGTTCATCGCGTTAGACGTAGTGCCGTAAACGCTGTCGTCGACGCTTCCGCAGCTGGCGCCGTAAAGGTTGTCGCGCCCTTGGACGTAGTCGATCGCTTCGCGGAGCGAGGTAACGCCGTCGTAGGGGTTGACGACGTCTTCCAACGTCGTAACGACGCTGGAACCGGCTTCGCGGCTGACTTGGTACGCGCCGAGGCAAACGCCGACGTCCGTATGGCCCGCGCCGTAGACTTGCCCGTTCAGGTCGCTGGACGCGCCGTTGTAAACGTAGGCCGCCGAACCGACTTTGTACGCGGGGCTTCTCACCGGCGTAACGGTCAGGCGGAAGTCGCCGGAACTCGCGTTAATGAAGCTCGGGTTGATTTCGCGGTCGACGCCGTAACCGATAAGGCTGCCGCCTTGGTCGCCGCCGCGGAGCTTCGCGGCGTTGGCTTCCGTCCCCGCGTTTCCGACGAGGGTGAACGCGAGTTCGAAGTCGTTTCCGGCGAAGTAAACGTCGGTCGGGGAAACGCCGGCGGTCGCCGAACGGTTCGTCGCGACGATCGAGTTGTAAATCTTGACGTCCGAACCGGCCGCGCCGTAGACGCCCGCGCCTTCGACCGCGACGTTCTTCGCGATCGTAACGTTATACAGGGTCGCCTTCGTTCCGGCGTCGGCGTAGAGCGCGCCGCCGTAAATTTGCGCTTCGCAGTTGTCGATCAAGAGGTTCGCCAGGATCAGTTCGCCGCCGGTCAGTTTGATCGCGCCGCCGTCGATGGCCGAGCCGTTCTTGATTTCGAGGTTTTCGATAACGACCGAGCCGTTCGTGTCGACGAGGAACGCGGAGTTCGCGTTGAGGCAGTCGATTACGCCGTTGCGGCCGAGAATCGTAACCGGCGAGTTCACTTGGAGCGCGGTTTCGCCGACTTTGACGGTATGGGCGCCCGTGAAGCGGATCGTAATATCGTCGTAGCCGAGCGCGTACATGCGGTCGGTCAACGCGAGCGCTTCGCGGAGCGAGGTCTTGCCGTCGGTCGGGTCGATAACGTCGGCGCCGGTCGAAACGAGAAGCTCGACGGACTTGCCTTCGACGTCGCCGAACGGCGCGTCTTTCGCCGTTTGGTTTTCGAACGCGCCCATATCGGTCGTCGTGTAGTAAATACGACGATTGCCGTCGAGGTCGAACGAGTCGAAAGTGCCGTTAAACGTGCCGGTTTCGTTGTACGAACCTTGTTGGAAGTAAACGTTGTTCCCGGCGTTCGTCGCGAGCGCGTCGTCGTTCAAGCGGTAATCTTGGTTGTCCGCGTCGACGAAGAGCGCGTTCGTTTCCTTCGACAGGTCGAGTTCGCTCGATCCGACGAAGCAACCTTGTCCGGCGATCAACTCGGCCAACGAGTCGGAACGCGAGACGAAGGAGTTGAAGGCGTTCGCGTTTTCGGACGCGCGGTAAGTCAAGGTCGCGAAGTTGTTCGCGGCGCCGCGCTTAACGATAACGCATTGCCCGATCTTCACCGTCGCGGGCGCGCCGGCGGCGTCGACGAATTCGCCGTCGGCGGGCGCCGCGCAAGTTCCGCTAATCGTCCCGACGGCGACGCATTCGCCGTCTTCGACGGTATGCGTATTGCCTTCCGCGTCGACGAACGAACTGCTCGCGAAGGTCGCTTCAAACGTTCGGACGAGAATCGTTTGGCCTTCGGCGAATTCCATCGCGGCGCCCTCGGCGTCGACAAACGCGCCGTTCGTCCAAGTCGCTTGGACGCCGTCGACGTCGACCGTTTGGCCTTCTTCGAACGCGACCGTCTTGCCTTCGAGGTCGACAAAGACGCCGTTCGCGAAGGTCGCTTCGACCTTGACGAGGAACGTTTGGCCTTCTTCGAATCGAACGCGATTGCCGTATGCGTCGCGGAACGAACCAAAGCGGTAGGTCGCTTCCGCAGTCGTCCCCTCTTCGCCGACGAGAATCTTTTGACCGTCGACAAATTGAATCGCGGCGCCGTCGGCGTCGACATACGCGTGTTTCAAGGTCGTTTCGACGGAACCGTCGACGATGACCGTTTGATTCGCGTCGACGTAAACCACCTCGCCGGAACCGTTGTCGACAAACACGTCTTGGCGATAGATCGCCTTGACGCCGCCGGTGATAAAGTATTGGAATTGTCCGCCGACGTTCCCAAAGCTGAGTTCGCCGCCGATAATGAGCTCTTGCCCGTCGACAAGCGCGATCGGATCTTCCCACCAGTCGGTCGGAACGAGCGCGCCGTCGTAATAGGTCGCTTCCGTATAGCCTCGGTACGAGTCGTCGGCAATCCAGACTCTGTCGCCGTTGTCGATCGTCGTCGTTTTACCGGTTTTCTCTTCGACGTAAGCGTTTTCGCGATAGGTCGCCGCGAAACCGTCGACGATCGTGAGACGGTCGCCTTCTTTGAACTTAAATTGAGTCGTCGACGAAGCGTCGTAGAACCCGACGCCTTGGTAAACGTCTTGCGCGACGCCGCCCAAAGTCGTTTCGTTCAACGCGACGATCGTGTTGTAAAGTTGGATTCCGCCCAGCTCGGCGTAAACGGCCGCCGCGTCGGCGTTCGCGCCGTTCGTCGTGTTGGCGACGACGGTGCAGTTGACCAACTTCGCGTAAGCGGTCGAGTTCGCTTCGTTGACGTAAACCGCGGAACCGTTTTCGGCGGCGCACTCGGTAATCAACGAGTTGTAAACCGAAACGGAGCCCGTTCGGACGTAAATCGCGCCGCCCTTTTCAATCGACAAATCGTCGAGGCCCATTTGGAGGCGTTCCGAACGACGGTTCGTGATCGTGAAGCCGTTGATAACGACGTTCCCGGCGTCGACGTTGATAATACGTTGGTCGGCGACGTCGTTCGCGGTCGTGAGGACGAGCCCGACCGCGCCGTTCGCCAAACCGTCGATCGTCAGGTCGGAGCCGATCTTGAGTTCGGAGTTCAGGTAGAACGTCGAACCGTTGATCGACGGCGCGAAGGTGATCGTGTTGGCGAGGCCGTAGTTGTTCGCGTAGGCGACCGCTTCGCGGAGCGAAATGTCGCCGTCGTAAGGATCGACGACGTCTTCCGCGGTCGTAACGATCAAGCTCGGGATTTCGGTCGGGCCGAGCGGAGACTCGTAAGCGCCCATATCGACCGCCGAACCGACGAAGCGCGGTTCGCCCGCGGCGTCGAACGCCGGAACTTCGCCGTTCGGGTAAACGGTCAGCGAGTTGTCGCCGGCGTTCAGCGCGACGGAAGCGAAACCGTCGGCGGTTTGGCCGAGCGCGAAGTCGTCGTTCGCCCAATCGACGAAGGACGGGTCGACCGGGGAATTCGGCGAACCGACGAGGTTGCCGGCGACGCCGTCGTAA
>JAZQAP010000458.1:0-4942 GCA_045545275.1 Thermoguttaceae bacterium
ACCAACGAACGAAAGAGCGCGCGTTCGTCGTCGTTCGGGACGGAATCGTAATTAACGTACAGATTGACGCGAGTCGTTTTGAGCGCGAAGGCCAAGAGAATTTCGGCTTCCAAACGGGGGGAATCGGCGCCTTTTTCGGTGAAAAAAGTCGTCGTCCATTCGAGCAAGCGCCGCGTCGTCCAAGTTTCGCCTTGCGACATTTCCGCATTCTCCGAAATTTTTTTAACGCCGCCGCGTTCTTGTCGGCAAGAGCGCGACGGTCGACGTCGATTGAAACGGCAAAACGGAATTTATTCGATCGTGCCGAACGAGTTGCGCAGGTCTTGACGTTCGTAATCGAGGAGGCCTTCGATCACCGGGGAGAGGTCGCCGCCGAGAATGGCGTCCAATTTGTACAACGTCAGTCCGATGCGATGGTCGGTAACGCGGTTTTCCGGGAAGTTGTAGGTGCGAATGCGTTCGCTGCGGTCGCCGCTTCCGAGTTTGCTCATCCGCTCTTGCGAACGACGGGCTTGCTCTTCGGCGCGTTTTTGTTCGTAAAGTCGCGTTTTCAAAACGCGGAGAGCCTTCGCCAAGTTCTTGTGTTGGCTCTTTTCGTCTTGGCAACTGACGACGAGACCGGTTTCAAGGTGCGTCAAACGAATCGCCGACGCGGTTTTGTTGACGTGCTGACCGCCCGGGCCGCTCGCGCAGAAACGGTCGACGCGGTAGTCGTCCGGTTTGAGGTCGACTTCGACGTCCTCCGGTTCGGCCATCACCGCGACGGTCGCCGCCGACGTGTGAATGCGTCCCTTCGTTTCGGTTTCCGGAACCCGTTGAACGCGATGCCCGCCGCTTTCGAATTGGAGTTCGCGATAACAGCCTTCGCCGTCGACGCCGCAAACGATTTCTTTGAAGCCGCCGATTTCGGTCGGACTCATCGACATCAGCTCGATTTTCCAACCGCGTCCTTCGCAATAACGTTTATACATTTCGTAAAGGTCGCGAGCGAAGAGCGCCGCTTCGTCGCCGCCGGTTCCGGCGTGAATTTCGAGAATGCAGTGCGTGCGGTTCGCGTCCGCGCCGCCGATGGTGAGGTCGAGAAGCTCGTTCCAGTAGGTTTCGCGCTCTTCGCGGAGCGTCGGAAGCTCCATTTCGGCGAGTTCGCGCATTTCGGGGTCGCCCCCTTCGAGCATTTCTTTCGCTTCTTCGATTTCGGCGTTGAGCTGTTTAAAACGGCGATATTTGCCGCAAAGTTTCGTCAAAGAACCGTGTTCGCGCGCGACGGCGGCGAATCGGCTGGAGTCGGCCAATACTTCTTGGTCGTCCATTAAGCGTTCAAGCTCTTCAAATCGAGCGAGTTTTTCGTCGAGTAATTTGCGCATCGCGGTTCTTGAATCGTCGTGTTAGTCGGTATATTAATAATAAGGGCGAAAAAACGTCGCGACGCGTCGAAAGAAATCGCGGCGAACGCGAAACGCTTCGAGCGGCGAAAAGGAGACGCGGCGAAACGCGCGACGACGTCGTTAAGGGCGCGGAGTTGTTCGGCTCCAAGCGTTCGAACAAGGCGAAACATCCCCGCCGCCGGACGTTTTTCGGCGTCCGATTTAACGACGCGCCGGGAACGACGCGTAAAAACGTCGGGACGCGACGCGCTCGAAGCGTCCCGAACGTTGGAAACCCAAGTCGGCGGAATTAGGCCTTTTTCTTGCCGTAGTTGCCGGCGAACTTGTTGCGGAATTTTTCGATGCGGCCCGCGGAGTCGACGAACTTAAGGCGACCGGTGTAGAACGGGTGGCAGGCGCTGCAAATGTCGACTTTGAGTTCCGGTTTCGTGCTGCGGGTCATGAAGGTGTTGCCGCAACCGCAGGTAACTTTCGTTTCCACGTACTTCGGATGGATTTTTTCTTTCATCGTAGCTTCTCTTTTCAAACGTTTTTCGCCGCGAGGGCTCCAAGCGACGGCGCGAAAGGCGCGCGGCCGCCCCTTGCGAATCGAAAACACGCGTTAGGGTTAAAGGCGACGACGAACGCTGGAAAAGCGTAAAAAAACGCGGCCCGAACGCTCGACCGTCAATCAACGAGACATTTTACCAAATTTTGACGACTTGGCAAGGGCCGCCAAGGGAACGTCGACGATAATTTTCTTGTCTCGGTCAAATTTTTGAACTTTTTAAGTGGGAAAACGGCTGAAGTTTACGTAAAGCGCCTATTTTAAAAAAGCGCCTAATTGTCGCCGTTTTCCCAGTTTATTCGGTTTAACGCTTCAAACGACGTTGGAATCAAACAAAAGTCGATTAAAGTTGCAAAACGTCGTTCATATCGTAAAGTCGGCCCGCCGATCGAGCCGCGAGGAACTTCGCCGCGGCGAGGGCGCCGGTCGCGTAAGCGTCGCGATTCGAGGCGCGAACGGTAACTTCGAGCGTTTCGCCGAGCATGCCGAAGACGATCGTGTGTTCGCCCGGGTTGTCGCCGACGCGGATGGCGTGGTAGGCGATTTCGTTGTGCGGCCGGGCGCCGGACTTCCCGCCGCGACCGTCGCGGAAGGAGTCGATCCCCATTTCGGCGGCGATAAGCGAGCCGAATTTCAGCGCGGTGCCGCTCGGCGCGTCGACCTTGTAACGGTGGTGGCGTTCGAGGATTTCGACGTCGGCGTCTTGATCTTTCAGCGCTTTCGCGGCGATTTGCGTTAGTTTCATCGCCAAATTAACGGACGGGCTCATACTCGGCGAGCGGAGAACCGGAATCGTTTTCGACGCGTCTTCCAAGCGTTGGAGTTGCTCCGCGTCGGCGCCGGTCGTCGCGTAAACGAGCGCGATTTTGCGGTCGAGACAAAGAGCGAGGAGAGCGTCGAGAGCGCGCGGCGACGAGAAATCGACGATAACGTCCGGCGTAACGTCGGCCGGGAGTTCGGCGGTAATCGGGACGCCGATTTTAGCGATTCCGGCGACTTCTCCGGCGTCGCGTCCGAGTTCGGGGCAGGTCGGCGCTTCGAGCGCGGCGACGATTTGCAGTTCCGGGTCGGCGGCGCCGAGCGCGACGAGGCGTTTGCCCATTTTGCCGGCGGCTCCAAAAAACGCTATTTTGGTCATTTTGCGTATCCTTTGCTTCTTGCGCGTTGTTTGCGTTTGGGTTGTTTTCTCTATTTTAGCCGTTTTGAATCGACCGCGAACGGAGCGCTTATAGTGTTCGCGGTTTTATAAGTAAAACGAATAATAGACGATGTGCGGCGGTTAGTCGGCGTTTGGCGGCGTTGGGACGGTCGATTCCGGCGACGGCGCGGCGGCGGTTTGCGGAGCGAACGACGCGTCGGAGTTGACCAGCGCGCCGCCGAGCATCTCGATGAAACGGGTCGTTTGCGCCGAAAAAACCTTGCGGTGTTTGTAGATGACGCCGATCGGTCGCGTTAATTTGGGCGAAACAAGGGGAATGGCGACCATTTTGCCGCTTTCGACGTCCGAAACGACCGTCGGCGCGGGGAGAATGCTGACGCCGACGCCGACTTCGATCGCTTGCTTGATCGTTTCGATGTTGTCGAACTCCATCGCGACGTCGACGTGGACGCCGCGTTGGCGCATGTAGCGGTCGGTCTCCTTGCGAATGAAGAGGTCGCGGTCGAAAGCGACGTACTCGACGTTTTGCAGCTGTTCGAGCGTCAGCGTTTTTTCCTTCGCCAACGGGTGATTCGGCGGCGCGACGACGACCATCTCCTCCGAACGGAGCGGGATGACGTTCAGTTCCGGCGACGTCGTCGGGTAGGAAACGATCCCCAAATCGGCTTCGGAGTTGAGGACGGCTTGGTAAACTTTCGACGGGTGAAGAAATTCGAGCCGAATTTTCGTTTTCGGACACTCTTTCATAAACTCGCGCATACACTTGCTCATATCGTGCAGGCCGACCGAGTAAATCGCCGCGACGTGAATCGTGCCGCCGCCTTGGTTGTAGAGCGACTGCACGCGAGTAACGACGGAGTCGTAAGTTTCGAGAATTTCGCGAAAACCTTCGTAACAGATTTGGCCCTCTTGCGTCAAGACGAACGGGCGTTTCGTTCGGTCGACGAGCCGCGAACCGATCTGTTTTTCGAGGCGGTGAATCGATTGCGTCGCCGCGGATTGGCTGATGTTGTTCGCTTCGGCGCCGCGCGAGAAACTTTGATAATGGACGACGTCGCAGAAAATTCTAAAAGTCTCGATATTCATAGAGCGCGTTCCTTAACGTTTCGTTTCGGCGACGGACGGCGGGGAAAACGTTCGCCGTCGGGGGCGTTCGCGATAAACGGGGCGAATTAACAAATATAATTTCGCCGAACGTTATATTAGTCTAATCTTATCATATTTCGGCGTTTTTTCAAGAGCGTTCGGGGGCGGCGCGTCGATTTTTCGACAAAACGCCTCCTTTAACGTAATATAAGGGGAAATAAGAGGCGGACGGCGTCGGCGAGCGTTTTTGAAAAGAAGGGGAAAAAAGAGATTTCGCGCCTTGCGACCCCTTTTTTCTCGCGCAAGAAGCGCTATACTTTAGTTAGGACAAGAAATTTTTTAAGACGAAACGAAAGGCTTTTCGCGCGTTTTTCGAATCGTTCGCCTCGACCGCGAGAGATTCGACGCGTTGAAAGAAGCGGCGCGAAAGCCGAGAGACGGAGGAGCATATGTCAAACGGAATGAATCGTCGGGACGCGATGCGTTTTGCCGGATTGGCCGCCGGAACGTTCTTCGCCGGAGGTTCGTTGAACGCGTTCGCCGCCGAAAAAGCGGCTTCGGGCGAATTTTGGAAATACGCCGTCGTCGACCCGCAAAAGGTCGCCGACACGGCTTACGAAAATTACAAGGTCGGGCGTTGCATGTATACGACGTTTTACGGAATCGTGTACAACGTCGGGCTCGTTTTGGAGAAAACCGACCCGATCGCGGCGGCGCCGATTCTGCATTTCCCTTATTATATGATGAAATACGGCACCGGCGGCG
>JAZQAP010000459.1:0-7442 GCA_045545275.1 Thermoguttaceae bacterium
CGAAGGCTAAGTCGGCGGGGAAAACGGCGGCAAAAGGGGGAGATGGGAAAGACGAAGCGTTTGGGACGGTTGGCGCGGACGGCGGCGAGTCGAGCGATTTTAACGGCGAAACAACCGACGGCGGAAGCGGGGGCGGCGACCGCTTGAAGAACGTTTGGTCGGTTTATAAAGAGTTGTCGGAGGGCGAGTTGCGCGGATATCGGCTCGGCGTCGTTCACGGGCGGCTCTCGGCGGCGGAGAAAGACGCGATTATGCGCGATTTCCGTTGCGGAAATATTCGGGTGTTGATCGCGACGTCGGTCGTCGAGGTCGGAATCGACGTGCCGAACGCGACGCTGATGACGATCGAGAACGCCGAACGGTTCGGGTTGGCGCAGTTGCATCAGTTGCGCGGGCGAATCGGGCGGGGGAAACATCCGGGGTTTTGCGCCGTCGCCCCGACCGCCGGGCCCGAGTTCGAGTCGGAAACCGACGAAGACGAGGGAATAGGCGACAAGAGTAAATCGGGAAAAACGGCGAAATCGGCAAAAAAAGGAAAAAGCGGCAAGAAGGGAAAGTCGGGGAAAGAGGAGGACGGCGCCAAAGAGTCGAAAGCGGAGGCGAGGCGGCGAGCGGAGGCGCGGGAGCGGCTCGAGTTCTTCGCGCAAACGCTCGACGGGTTCGAGTTGGCCGAAAAAGACTTTAAACTGCGGGGGCCGGGCGAACTTTTCGGGGCGCGGCAACACGGCGCGGCGGCGTTTCGCGTCGCCGATTTGAATCGCGACCGAGAAATTTTGGAGGAAGCCTGCGCCGACGCGAAAGAGTTGACGCGGCTCGATCCGGGACTCGCCGACCCGAAACACGCGGCGCTTCGGAAGCAAGTCTTGGCGAAATACGGACGCGTTCTCGATTTGGGCGACGTCGGTTGATCCGAAACGGACGGCGGGGGAACGTCGGCGCGGCGAAAAAATTTTTCACGACGGCGCCGCGCCGCTTTCGGCGAGTTAAGATAGAGCGTCGACGGCGACGGCGGCGCGGTTCTCCTATATAATATTAAAGGGGGAATTAAGAAAGAAGCGGCGCTTAAACGTCGTTCGATAAAAAAAGAGAACGAGACGGTCAAAATCGAACGGAACGCGCGAAAGTTTTTCGACCTTTTTCCGCAAAATCGCGGAAAAAAAAGAAAAAAAACGACGAGATGCGACGTATTTCGCAAAAAAAGCCTTACCCGCGCTTGACGCGAATTAAAAAAGCGCTATTATGTTGTTGTCGAGAGGTTAATTCCGAGCGACTCGTTTCTTTAAGAGACGGTTTCGAATCTCGCGAAATCGTTCTTTTTCATCGTAAGAATGACGTTCTTTTTCTTATCTTTGAAAACCGCGTCGTTCTTCCTCGTTTTTGCGTTCCGCGTCGATGGTAAAAATGATTGTCGTTTAGCGAACGTAAATCGATAAAATTGAAAAAGAAACAACAAAATTTGTCGCGGCGGTTGAAACGAACGTCGGTAATCGTTGCAATATCAACGTTTTCAGCGTTGTTTTTTAACGCGGCAAAAAACGAAATTTGAAGAGAAAAGATAAAGATCGGTTTAGTACGCCGGTTGTTTTTCGGGCAAACGCTAATTTTTAAGGAACGCCGAACGGTCTGTTAAGCGAAATGGATAATAGAGATTACGAAACGAATTCAAATTCGCGTCCGCGAAATAATTATGGAAACCAAAACGGAGAGCGCGGATACAGGCATAATAATTACGGCAATAATTACGGTCGTAATTACGGCGGCGGTTACGGGAACAATTACGGCCAAGGCGGCTATAATAATCAAGGCGGTTACAATAACGGTTATAACAACGGTTACAATAACAACGGCCGTTACGTTAATCGGCGCAACCCGAAAAACAGCCCGTTGGCGCCGAAAAAACCGAAGTCGACCGCCGCGACGCACGAAGGCGTCGACCCGATGGATCCGGATTCGTTTTACCCGTTGGCCGGCGTTCTCGAACTGCACCCGAACGGGTACGGTTTCTTGCGCGACCCGAAAGAAAGCTACGTTCGCCAACTCTGCGACCCGTTCGTTCCGGGGAGCGTTATCGAAAAACTCGGATTGCGCGAAGGCGTGCGGATTAACGGTTTAGTGCAGCCGGCTCGCGGCGCTCAAGGCCCGCGCGTTCGCGAAATTTACGACGTCGACGGAATGAATCCGGACGATTATATCAACGTCCGCCCGTTCGACGAGTTGACGCCGATCAACCCGGAACACTGGCTCCGTCTCGAAACCGGCCCGGAACCGCTCTCGACGCGGGTGATGGACATTTTGACGCCGCTTGGGAAGGGGCAGCGCGCGCTGATCGTCGCTCCGCCGCGTTCCGGAAAAACGATGTTGTTGCAACAAATCAGCCAAGCGGTCGTTACGAATTACCCGGACGTTCACGTCGTCGTCCTTTTGATCGACGAACGCCCGGAAGAAGTTACCGACTTTAAACGCGCCGTCGACGCCGAGGTTATCTCGAGCAGCCTCGACTGCGAAATCGAGAGCCACGTCCGCTTGGCGCAGTTCGTCATTCAACGTTGCAAACGCTTGGCGGAAATGGGGAAAGACGTTTTTCTCTTGCTCGACTCGATCACCCGTTTGGCCCGCGCGTTCAACAAATGGGTCGGCAACACCGGGCGCACGATGAGCGGCGGCGTCGACATCAAGGCGATGGACATTCCGAAGAAAATTTTCTCGTCGGCCCGTTTGAACGAGGAAGGCGGCTCGCTGACGATCGTCGGCACCGCGCTCGTCGACACCGGCAGCCGAATGGACGAGCTTATTTTCCAAGAGTTTAAGGGCACCGGGAACATGGAGCTGGTTCTCGACCGTCGCTTGGCCGACCGTCGTATTTGGCCGGCGATCGACGTCACCCAATCGGGGACGCGGCGCGAAGAAAAACTCCTGCCGCCGGACGTCTTGCGGGCGTCGAATATGTTGCGCCGCGCGCTGACGCCGATGAACCCGATCGAGGCGATGGAGCAGTTGTCGTCGAATTTAGCGCGTTGCGACTCGAACGCCGAATTCTTTATGAAGTTTTTGCGGAACTAGAATCAACGAAGCGAACCGTTTCAGGGTTAACCCCGGAGCGGTTCGCGGCGTTTCTTGGCGCGCTAAACTTACGACGCGCCGCGGCGTCGGTTTGACGTCGGCGCCTCGGCGACGGATTTTTGAGCGTTTTTGGTCGATTTCAAACGCTCGGCGTTTAACGGAACCGCGGCGGGATCGGCGTCGGAAATTCAAGCGCTTTTTCGAAAACGGAACGAGAAATCAAAATCTTTAACGGCGGGCGGCGACTCAGCGCGATCGCGACCGCGTCGGACGGGCGAGCGTCGAGCAGAACGATTTTGCCGTTTTGATTGATTCGGATTTTAGCGTAAAAAACGCGTCCTTCGAGGCGGTCGATGAGAACGTCGACGAAGGAGCCGCCGAGCGCTTCGACCGTTTGCGCGACAAGTTCGTGCGTCAGCGGTCGCGGGCTCGGCACGCGGCGGCAAGCGCGGTCGATCGTCGTCGCTTCGAAGAGACCGACCGTCAACGGAAATTCGCGACGACCGTTAAGTTCGCGGAAGAAAACGGTTTGCGTCGCCGAGTATTCGCAAACGGCGACGCGAGACGGCGCGATTTCCAACGTTTGCGCAAGGGAATCGCGGCGACGGGGATCGTTGAAACGGGACATCGAATACGCCTTTTTGATTATTGGATTTAAGTTGCAAAAAAACGCCGCGTCGACGTAAACGAACGCGCGGACGAAAACGACGCGACAAGTCGCCGCGCTCGACGTTTGAGGCGGCGTCCGTTTATATTTAAGACGATTTTAGGAACCGAGCGAACGTCGGCGCGTTTTTTCAGCGTCGCGCGGGACGGCTCGAGAAGAAAACGGAGATTTTACCGATGGGAAAAACGACGAAGAAAGCGGTGATTTTGGCGGCGGGCAAGGGAACGCGGATGCAGTCCGAACTGCCGAAAGTTTTGTTCCCGGTTTGCGGCAAACCGATCGTCGAGCGCGTCCTGGAAGCGTTGGAAGCGGCGGGCGTCGAAGAGTTTATCGTCGTCGTCGGGTATCGCGGCGACTTGGTGCGCGAAACGATCAAATCGCGTCCGGGCCTTCGCTTCGCCGAACAAAAGGAACTCCTCGGCACCGGGCACGCGGTGATGTCGTGCCGCGAGGAACTCGAAGGTTTCGACGGCCCGGTCTTCGTGATCGCCGGCGACAGCCCGATGTTGCAAGGCGACACGGTCGCGCGTCTCTTCGACGAATACGAAAAGAACGACGCTTCCTGCGTGATGGGGACGGTGATTAAGGAAAATCCGTTCGGAATGGGCCGCATTTTGCGCGACGAAAAGGGCGATTTCGTCGGAATCGTCGAGGAAAAAGACGCGACGGACGAACAACGCAAAATCACCGAAATCAATATGAGCTACTATATCTTCAACACGCCGGACTTGCTCGCGTCGCTCGGCTCGCTCCGCGCCGACAACGCGCAAAAAGAGTATTACATCACCGACGTGCCGCGCGTTTTGCTCGAAAACGGGAAGCGCATCCTCGCCCTTCCGGTTTTGAAGGACGTCGAACGTTTGGGCGTCAACACGCTCGACGATTTGAAGATCGTCGAAGACGCGATTCAAGCGGAAAAGTAAATCGGCGTCGAACCGAAACCGTTTAAGCGGCGGCGAAGAGCGTTGAAACGGTTGAAGTAACGTCAAGCGGAAGCGGCGCGGCGACGAGCGGCGTCGTTTCGCGTTTCTTGACGGCGAAACGGGGAAACGTCATTGTTTAAAGCGAATGCGGCGCAAAATAACGGCGAGCGGAAGCGGCGCGGCGACAAGCGGCGTCGTTTTGCGTTTCTTGACGGCGAAACGGATGAAAAGTCGGAAAATTCGGATTTTTCGTTAACTCGACGGGGCGCGTCGACCGAAAATAACGAAAAGCGAAAAGCGTCGGTTTCCGACGGCGCGGCGGCGGGGGTTCCGGCGGCGCGTCGGAGGAAAAAACGACGTTTTTCTCCAAAAACGACAAAATCGTTGCAGAAGCCGACGGAGAAACGCCGATAAACTTTCCGGAAGATATTCCGGAGACGCGGACGTCGAGGAGCGGTTCGCGTCGTTAAAACGGTTAATATCGGTTTATTTATCGACGAAACGACAACGCTTTGAGCGGCCGCGAGCGCGTCTCGACCGAGACGGGGAGCGGACGTTCCCGACGACGAGCCCAAAGGAGGCGCGCGGCGGCTTCGGCGGCGACGAGCGGCAAACGTTTCATATCAAGGAGGAGACGCGCGATGCGTAAAATGTTACTGACGCTGGTCTGCGGGGCGATGTTGATTAGCTCCGTCGGTTGCGTGTTGCCCGGTTATTCCGGCGACCCGGCCAAACGCACTCAACAACTTTACAACACTTCGGAAGACCTTCGTCAAGCCGAAGACACTTGGGAACGCGTTTGGATGATGGATCAACCGAGCCATATGACGCCCTACCGCACGCACGGCGGGATTACCTGATAACGAAACGCCGCGTCGCGCCGTCGAAACAAAGAAAACGACGGTTGCGACGAAGCGAACGTCGCGCCCGGCGAACGATTTTGCCGGGCGAGCGCGTTTCTTGAAACGTCCGTTGTTAACGACGGGCGTTTTGGCGTTTCTTGACGGCGAAAGCGCTGAAACGGCGGAAGTGGCGAACGCGGCGAGGCGAATACGCGTTAAAATTGGCAAAATCGGCGACGACGGACGCTGCATAAACGGCAAAGACGGCGCAAAACGCCGGGCCTCGCGATTCGGCAAATGAAACGTCTCTTGCTGCAAAAACGGTAAAGTCGACGCAAAACGCCGTTTTTAACGTTGGCGGCGGACGTTCGGAGCGATAAAAAAACGCGCTCGACGGGGAAACGTCGAACGCGTTTTTGGCGGGAAATCGGGCGGCGTTAAAGCGAATTTAACGGTTTTAACGCTTGTCGCTTGCCGACGACCGCGGCGACGGTTAGCGGCGGTCGAAACGGATTTCGCCGGCGACGATCGTCGCGACGGCGCGGCCCTTCATACGGCGGCCCAAGTACGGCGAGTTTTTGCTCTTCGAGTTCATTTCCGATTCGACGAAGTCCCATTCGAGCGTCGGGTCGATCACGACGACGTCCGCGTCGGCGCCGACGGCGAGCGTTCCCTTCGGAATCCCGAGAATGCGCGCCGGATTCAGCGACATTTTCTCGATCAGTTGCGACCAAGTCAAGAGGCCGGAGTCGACGAGCGTTTCGATCGCCAACGGAAGCGCCGACTCGAGCCCGACGATTCCGAAAGGCGCGATATTGATTTCGCGGTCTTTTTTCTCCGGCGCGTGCGGCGCGTGATCGGTCGCGATCGCGTCGATCGTACCGTCGACCAGCCCGGCGATACAAGCGTCGACGTGTTCGCGGCTCCGGAGCGGCGGATTCATCTTGAAATTCGATTCGAACGAACGAAGCTCTTCGTCCGTCAGCGTCAGGTGGTGCGGCGCGACCTCGGCGGTAACGCGGACGCCGCGCGCTTTCGCTCGACGAACCGCCGCGACGGCGCCCTTCGTCGAAATGTGCATCACGTGCAGGCGCGCGCCGACGCTTTCGGCCAGCGTTAAGTCGCGGGTAACCATCACGTCCTCCGCTTCCGCCGGAATTCCGCGCAGACCGAGAACGGTCGAAACGAGCCCCTCGTGCATGACGCCGCCTTTGGCGAGCGGCGCGGACTCTTCGTGGCAAAGAATCGGTTTGTCGAACATCAAGCAATATTCGAGCGCGCGGCGCATCAGTTCCGAATCTTCGACGCCCGAGCCGTCGTCGCTGCAGGCGATCGCGCCGCTTTCGAAGAGGATTCCGAGTTCCGCGAGTTCTTCGCCCTTGCGGCCCTTGCTGATGCAACACATCGGGTAAACGTTGCAGTTGCGGGCGCTTTCGGCGAGTTCGCGAACGAGCGCGACCGTCGCCGGGGAGTCGATCGGCGGGTTCGTGTTCGGCGGGCAAACGATCGACGTGAAGCCGCCGGAGATCGCGGCGAGCGTGCCGGTCGCGACCGTTTCCGCGTCTTCGCCGCCCGGTTCGCGGAGGTGAACGTGCATGTCGATCAGCCCCGGCGCGACGATTTTGTCGGTCGCGTCGATTTTGACGGCGCCTTCCGGCGCTTGCGAAGCGGCGTCGGCGCCGAGCGAGGCGATTTTACCGTCGACGATCAGGACGTCGGCGATTTGGTCGAGGTTTTGCGCCGGGTCGACGACGCGGCCGTTTTGAATAAAGAGGGCGTTGCTCATTGTTGTCTCGAATCTGGTTTAAAAGCGCGTTAATTGGTTAAGGCGCGTTGATTTTGGCGATCGGTCGAACGCGGGAAGTCCGTTGAAACGGGAAAATTCGTTATTGTTGGGGAAAACCGTTGAAACGGGAAAATCGTTAAGAAGTCGGATCGTAGCCACGTCGT
>JAZQAP010000460.1:0-11656 GCA_045545275.1 Thermoguttaceae bacterium
GTTTTAACGCCCTCGACGCCCTTTGTACGGCGGTTCATTATATCGCCGAGTCGATCGCGGAAAACGTCGAGTCGAACGCCTCCCGTGTCAACGAGCCGTACGACGTCGTGTTGACCGGCGCCGCGAAGCAAAACGGACTCCTTTTCAACCGACTTTCCGCCCTTTTTACGCCGCGCCAGTTCCACTCGCTCGACGAATACGGCTTCCTTGAAGACTCGTTCGACGCGGTCGCCGTCGCGACGTTGGGCGCCCTCTTCGCGGCGGGCGTTCCCGCGTCTCTTCCGCAACTGACCGGCGCGGCGCGCGAGTCCCTCCTCGGTCGCGTTTCCCCCGGAACGCCCGAAAACTGGAAGCGCTTTTGGCAGTTTCGGCTCGCTTAACCGGCGCGACCGTTAAAATCAACGTAAACGTTCAAGTTGGCGGTTCCGTTTAGTCGACTTTTCTCGTCGACATTCAATATACGCCGCCGACGCGCCTTTGTCAAGCGCCGCCGTCCCTTTTTCTCGCGTCGACGGCGCTAATAATATAACGACAAAATTCCCGCCCATATCCGTCGACGCGTCCTCGTTCCGTCGCCGGTTCGTCCCATTCCCCATCTTACCCAAACTTCCCTTTCCACCCTTCTTCGCGTTTCCCTCCAACGCGACGCGTTAATACCGGCGCAAACGTTGCGACCGTTCGACGATTTTTCTTGAAAAAAGCGGTTTTTCTTCGCGTTCCCTTGTTTCGCAAGCCGATTTCGGTTATATTAAAGGAGAAAGCGTCGCGACGCGTTCGGCGGTTTTTCTTCGATTCGGTCGACGGCGCCGACGCTCTCGTCAAACAAGAGCCGCCCGACTCCGTTTCCGTCGTCAAACGTTGTTTTCGCGCCTTTTCCTCCACCCGTAAGCGATTTTTTCGCGAGAAAGCGCAAATGTCCGAAAAAACCATTTTTAAACGCATTATCGATAAAGAAATTCCGGCGTCGATCGTTTACGAAGACGACCTTTGCTTGGCGTTTCACGACGTCGCCCCGCAAGCGCCGGTTCACGTCCTCGTCATCCCGAAAAAAGAGCTGCGCTCGCTCGACGACGTCGAACCGGAAGACGCGCCGTTAATCGGGCATATTTTCGCCGTTATCCGTCGTTTGGCGCGCGAACTCGGCGTCTCCGAAGGGGGGTACCGCGTCGTCTCCAACTGCGGTCAAAACGCGATGCAGACGGTTCCGCACCTTCATTTTCACCTGATCGGCGGACGCGGTTTCGCTTGGCCGCCGGGGTGATTTCGCGCCGCCTCGTCCAAACGATAACTCAAAACCGCCGCCTAACGCCGTCGCCCCTTTTTTTCGCGACGCTATAGAGTTTTTACGCCAAAATAAAATGAACGAAACCGACAAATATAACGATTATAAGTATCATATCGAAACGAACAAAGAAGCGTTCCTCTCGCAATGGTTCGAGGCGCTTCGCATTCCGAGCGTCAGCGCCCAACGCGAACACAAGGACGACGTCCGCCGAATGGCCGGCTGGCTCGTTTCGTTCCTCCGCGCGAACCTCGGTTTGAACTCGCGAACGATCGAAACCGGCGGCGCTCCGCTCGTTTACGCCGAATCGCCGAAAATCCCCGGCGCTCCGACCGTCCTTATTTACGGCCATTACGACGTGCAACCGGCCGAACCGTTCGAAGAATGGGTTTCGCCGCCGTTCGAACCGACGATTCGCGACGGCAAAGTCTACTGCCGCGGCGCGAACGACGACAAGGGGCAATGGAGCGCGCACCTTTGCGGTCTCCAAACGTACTTGGCGGTCAACGGCTCTTTCCCGATCCAAATCAAGTTCATTCTCGAAGGCGAGGAGGAAGTCGGCAGCGACGGTCTCTCCACTTTCCTCGGCGTCGAAAAGAACCGTCAACTCTTGGCTTGCGACGCGATCGTCGTCAGCGACACGTCGGCGGCGGGCCCCGGAATCCCGGCGATCACTTACGGCCTGCGCGGCGTCGTCGGTTTCGAAGTGAAGACGATCGGCCCGAATCGCGACCTCCACTCCGGTATTTACGGCGGCTCCGTTTACAACCCGGCGATCGCGTTGGCGAAAATTATCGACTCGATTATCGACGAGAACGGCAAGATTCAAATCCCCGGTTTTTACGACGACGTCGACGAAATTTCGCCGATGGAACGCGAAGCGCTCGCCGGCAACCCGTTCGACGAAAAGGAAAATAAAGCGCACATCGGGATCGACGCGGAGTTCGGCGAACCGGAATACACGACGCTCGAACGTCGCGGCGCGCGTCCGGCCTTCGACGTCAACGGCCTCACCAGCGGCTATCAGGGCGAAGGGGGCAAAACGATCATTCCGAGTTGGGCGTCGGCGAAGATCACCTTCCGCACCGTCCCGAACCAAGACCCGGAAAAGATTCGCGAAGGCCTCCGCGCTCACCTCGCGAAGGTAACGCCGCCGGGAATCAAAACCGAGCTGACCTGTTCGCAGGGCTCCGGCGGGATGGTGATTCCGCTCGACGGCCCGTTCATCGTCGCCGCGAGCGACGCGCTCGAACGCGTTCACGGACGGCGCCCGCTCTTTGTCCGCGACGGCGGCTCGATTCCGATCGTCGCGAAGTTGCGTCAAGAGTTGAACGCCGAAACGATTTTGATCGGTTTCGGGCTCGAAGACGACGGGATTCACTCGCCGAACGAAAAGTTCAACCTTCGTTCCTTCTTCGACGGCGTTCAAACGAGCGCGCTCCTTTGGGACGCGTTCGCGAAAATTTCGCTCGAAAAATAGTTAACGTTCGTTTCTAACGGCGTTTCGAAAGCGTCCTCCGCCCTTCGTTCTCGCGGCGCGGCGGCGGACGCCGTTTTTTATTTCTTGCCTTTCCTTCCCTTAATTCCTCATTGGAGTTCGCGACTTGTCTTCCGCCGACGCCGCCAACGACGCGCCCCTTTCCTTCGAAATTCCGCCTTCGCAATTTTTTCCGTCGGTCGAAGCCGCCGAACCGGACGGCCTTCTTGGAATCGCTTTCGACGGCGCGCTCCATCCCGATTTAATCGTCGACGCGCTCGTTCACGGCGTTTTTCCTTGGCCTTTTACCGTTCCCGCCTCGATCGACGACGCCGATTTTACGGATTTTAACGATGAAACCGACGAAGACGGCGACTTTGAAGAGTTCGACGACGCGGAGGATTTCGACGAAGACGACGATTACGCCGATTTTGACGAGGAAAACGAAGAGTTCGAAGACTCGGACGATTTAAACGAAGACGACGATTTCGCCGTATTCGACGAAAGGCCGGACGTCGCCGACGCGCTTTTCAACGCCCTTTCGCCGCGTTGTCGGAACGCCGTTTGGGAAGGTTTCGACGCTTCCTCGCTAACGCGCCTCGGCGAACTCCGCGTCGCGCCGCCCCAACCCAACCAACAAAACCAACCCAACCAACAAAACCAACAAAACCAACTCAACCAACTCAACCAACTCAACCAACTCAACCAACCCAACCAACCCAACCAACCGAACCAACCGAACCAACCCAACCAACCCAACCAACAAAATCAGCAAAATTCCACTAATCCAACGCTCGACGGAGCGAGTCGACCGACGGCGACGCGAGAAATTCTCGGCTGGTGGTCGCCCGACCCGCGCGCGATTTTCGATTTGGACGACTTTCACGTGTCGCGACGCCTCGAACGAACGATTCGGAGCGGCAAGTTCCGCGTTACGTTCGACGAAGCGTTCCCGGAGGTTATGCTCGGTTGCGCGAACGCGAAAGGTCGGGCCGGCGGCGAAAGTTGGATAACTCGGGAATTTTACGCGAGTTACTGCCGTCTTTTCGAACTCGGGCTCGCGCACAGCGCCGAATGTTGGCTCGGCGACCGGCTCGTCGGCGGCGTTTACGGCGTCGCGATCAACGGGTTTTTCGACGGCGAATCGATGTTTTCGGTCGAGCGCGACGCTTCGAAAGTCGCGTTGGTCGCCCTTTTACGCCGTTTAAAAACGCTCGGTTTTCAACTTTTCGACCTGCAAATCCTCAACGACCACACGGCGAGCCTCGGCGGACGCGAAATTCCTCGCGCCGAATACCTCCGCCGTTTAAACGCCGCGCTCCGAACGCCGACGCGCTTCGTTCCTTAACGGGTCGTTCGTTTTCGCCCCTCCGACGCCGTTAAAATCGCTTCGAAGGTTAAAGTTAAACCGCAAGAAAACCAAAACGACGGCGTTTCCTCCCGAAACGTCGTCGTTTTATTGTTAAAATCGATTTTTTCGCGCTAACCGTTTTCTTCTTCTCCCGTCGGCGGCGTTCCGCTTTCGGTTGAAATACGACGTATCGACGGAAAAGTCAGCGTAAACTGCGTTCCTCGCCCAGGTTCGCTCTGAATCGCGATGCGTCCGCCGTGTCCCTCGACAATTTTCCGCACCGTCGGAAGTCCGAGCCCGGTTCCTCCGCGTTTCGTCGAGAAAAACGGCTCGAAAATCCGTTGAATCGTCGCGTCGTCGATACCGCGCCCGGAATCGATTAGGTCGATCGCCGTTTCGGCGCCGCAAAGTCGCGTTCGCACCCAAATTTGCCCGCCGCTTTCCGACGCCGCTTGCGCCGCGTTTAGCAATAAATTCAAAATCGCGCGGTCGAACGAACGTTTGTCGATGCGAATCGTCGGCGCGTCGCTCGAATAAAATTCCAAAATCTCGACGCCGAGCGCGTCCGCTTGCGGTCGGAAAAACTCGACGATTTCCTTCAATTCCCTATTTGGATCGGCGGGCGACAGCTCGAGCCGATGCGCTCGGGTAAAGTCGAGAAACTCGTTGAGCAAATCTTCGAGGCGAGTCGTTTCGCGACGCGCCGTTTCGACGCGCTTCAGCGCCCGACGCCGTTGCGGCGAATCCTCCAACTCCTCGACGTCCTCGGCGAGAAGCTCCATATTCAGGCGAATCGTCGAGAGCGGATTCTTGACCTCGTGCGCGAGCGCTCCGGCCAAAAACGCAATTTCCGCGTACATTTCCTCCAAACGCCGATTCAAACCGCTCGGCGTAAAGTCTTTCACCGTCGACGGATCCATTCTCCGCTCGCTTTCTCCTCGTTCCGCTTGTTCGACGCCTCGCGAACGTTCGCCGCGCCCGCGCCGTTCGTCGCCGCCAACCGACGCGACCGTTTCGGTCGGACGAACCGTTTTAATCGTCAAGGTCTAACTCGCTCAACGCGCGTTTCAACTGCCGTTCCACTTCGTCGCGCGGCAAACGAACGATCGGAAAAACGGGCGTCGGATTGAAGGCGTCGTTTTTCGTTTCTCGTTCGCGCCGCTCCTCTTTCGAATCGACCCGCGACGCGACGACTTCGTCCTGCAACGCGTTCAACCACTCCGGCAACTCGAACCCGGCGCCGGTCGGAGTCTTCGTAAACTCCTCGATCTGCCGCTTCAACTCGCGAAAGACGGGGTTGTCTTCGACGCCGCGCCGCGCTTCGGAAATCGCGTCGAAGACCAATCCGCACATCTGCGCGACGTCGAGCGGACGCACAAACCGCTCCATCAAGCGTTCGCGAACGCTTTGCAGGCAAATACCGTAACGCTCCGTTAATTTATTATAATTACGCAAACTTTCCAGCGAAAGCTCGGCGCTCTTCGTCTTGACGTTGCGCTTCCAGAGCTCCGCGGCGTCGCGGCGACCGGCTCGAATCAACGCGTCGTGAACCCAATAAACCGGCTTCAAATTCCACGCGATCCGTTCGTAATTCGCCAACACGCGCAAGAAATCGAGAAGCATATACAACTTTTCGCCCCGATCCGATTGCGTCGTCGTGCTGTTATAATCGACATATTCGGTATAATTCTCCGCGACGCATTCGAGGGCGGTTTCCAGCAAACTCGCGGCGCGCTCCAAATTCTCGGCGCCTTCGACGATACGCGTCGTCAACTTATCGCCAAATTCGACGTCGTTCTTTTCGCTCTTCAAGTCGCAAAGAGTCGTTAAATAGACGCGAGCGCCTTGGTGCAAAATCGCCCGAATGTTACGGAAATTCAAAAACGACTGCGTAAACAAGTCGGCGCCGTATTCTTGAATAAACGCCTTCAACGCGTTCCACTGTCCCGGCGCCAAAATCGCCTCGACCGACGAAATCCGGATATGTTGACTATGCGCGAGCCATCGAGACAAAAGCGCGTCCATCGTTCGCTCCAAGTAAGCGACGAGCGCCTCGTCGTTCGACGCGAAAGGCCCGTCCGGTCGCAAACGCCAATATTTCGACGATTCTGCGAGCGTTTCGGTCAAACCGCGCGTCGCCGTTTCGACGAGCCGGTCGAACTCGGTGATCGAACCGGGCGCCGACAAACGCGCTTGCTCCATCTTTTGAACGCAACGCAGAAGTTGGAACGTCTCGGCGAAGAGGCCCAAGCGCGGCGCGTATTCGAAAAGTCGCGTTACCGCCTGCTGCAAACGGCGACAGTCGACGATCGCCTTGGCGTCTCCGCCCCGCGACGTCGGAATGTAAAGGAGCGTCTCGTTTTCCAAACGAGCGATCAACTCCGGCCAAAGGAACCGCGTTCGCTTCGAATCGACGCGCAACATCGCCCCAAACGTTTCGAGCGCCTTCGATTTCCAAGGTTTCGCGTATTTTTCCGACGTTTCGTCGCGCAGGGCCGCCTTCAAGAAAACGATCGCGTCCTCGACCTCGACGATCGTCCAAATCACGCGGTCGAGCAGAATTTCCTTCGTTCCGCGCAACTGGTCGTAAGCGGCCAACGCGTCGGCGGTTCCGTTCGGTTTCGGAATGCGGAACCGCGACGCTTGGTCGAGCAGCTCGTACAAATCGCGCTCGAAAACGTTCGCTTGAGTCAGCCACCCCTCCAAACGCAACCGAGCGTCGCTCAACGTTTCGTCGTCGAACGGCTCGGTCGGCTCCGTCGTCGCGACGCCGCGCAAAATCGGCGACTTTCCGGCCGCGTATTTCCAAAGTTTCGCCGTCGAATAAACGAAAGAAAGCGCCTCGTTAACGCGATCGGACTCTTGCGCAAACTCGTAATCGTCCCCCTCGTCGTTAAACTTCGCCCCTTTTCCCTCGATCGTGTCGTCGTCGACGCCGTCTTCGGCGCTGTCTCGGAACGACATGTTATCGTATGCCGCGCTATATAGCGGGTCGATGCCTCGCGCGTCGTCGTCTTCTTCCTCGTCCGGGCCCCAGGAATCGTCGTAATCGCCCGAATCGTCAAAACTCTCAAACTCAACCGACGCGGCGTCGGGACGCGCGGCGCCGTCGACGCTTAAACTCGCCGGGCCGGACGCGCTCCGTTTCTTCGTTCCGTCGCCGTCGCGCGCCGACTTTTTTTCGCCGTTTTCGCTATTTTCCCCATTTTCCGTTTCGTCGTTTTTGGCAAGGTCGCGCAAAAGCCGACGCGTCAACTTTTCGACGTCGGACGGGTCGAGCCCGTCCGAATCGCGCAACTCCTCCGCCGCCGCGAGAGCGTCCGCGTCGGCTTTTTCTTCGAACGCTTGAATAATTTCGTTCCAAAGCTCCTTTTTGCGCCGCTCGTTTTCCTCTTCGGCGGTCTTCGGCGCGGACTCGCCGGCGTTTTGTCTCGACGTTTTTCTTGCTCCGCCTCCCAAAACAGGGTTCGAAACGGAAATTGTCTTTTCGGCGCCGAAAACATATTCTTGATATCGCCGACGTTCGGACGCGGAAAGGCGCAGCTCGCCCAACACGATCTGCATAAAAACGCGAAACGTCAAGAACTTCGGGAAAACGTCGACGTTTTCTCGATAAAAACGCTCGAATTCCTCCGGCGACGGCAAATTTTCCGCGTCGACCGCGCGCGCCGCGTCCTTAAAGGAGGCCTTCACGAGCAATTTCGGGACGCCGAGCTTGGAAGTTCCGTCGTACTTCGTCGCTAAAATCAAGCGACGCGCCAAATCGGCGAGAACGGGATTCTCCGTTTGGAACGTTATTTTTTTATCGAAACGGTCGGGATCGAGGCGCAACTCCGGAATCTTCCAGTTTTCGCCGGCGTTCGCCTCGAGACGGTCGAGAAAACTCTTCGTTAGATTCCAGCGCCGCAAATATTCTTCCCGCGATAATTCGGGCCCGTTCGAATCGAATCGGCGCGTTCCGACGTTTCGCCGCTCCTCTTCGCCCTCGGCGGGCTCGCCCCAAACTTGCTCGATCCAAGAAAACGCGATCGTGTTGAACGAATAATCGCCCTCGGTCAACGGAATCGTTTCCGAACGGTCGAGCCAATATATTAATAACGACGCCGCCGAGATCATGTCGTTCTTGTCGAGGAGCGCCTCGGCGAGCAACACGAACGCTTTCGGCGAACTGAAACGTTCGACGTGTCGTCGCCAAAACGCGACGTCGCCGACCGCGCCCCCCGCCTGTCGCCAAGCGGCCAACGCGGTCGAGACCTTCGCCGCCGACTCCCAAACGGCTAAGCCGGAGAACCCCTCGACGCTCGACGATTCGTCGCTCCCGAACTGATCCCACCAACCGGCCAAATCGCTCATTTTATCGGACAAATCGACGCGCAAGTCGAGCTCGCCCGCCGCCGCGGCCTCTTTTTGAAGTCGACTGTAAAGATCGAAAATATCGTTTAAAAGGTTGATGAAACCGTCGAGGCGATGGTCGTGCACGACGGAATCGACGCCGGAAAAGAGGCTGTACTGCGCGCCAAACCCCAAAATCGACCAAGGATCCGGAAAAGCGCCGCACGCGAGCCCGCGCCGCAACAGGTCTTCGATCTCCTCCATACACTTCGCCCCGTCGGCGGCGCGCCCGGCGTCGGCGGCCAAATGCGCCTTCGTAATCAACGAATCGACGCGCGACAAAATTCGCGCCGACGGCGTTTCGATAATTTGCGCTTGGAGCCGCGCCTCCTCGAAATATCCCATCCTTGCGAAGGTTCGCGCCAAACTGAACCGCTGCAGTTGGTCGGCCCGGCGCTTCGCCAACGAACGATTCAACGACTGCCGAGCGCCGGCGAACGGTTGGAAAAGCCGCGCCGCTTCCGCCGTCAAACGCTCGCGATGTTCGCGATTCGGAACGCGCAAAATCAACCGTTCGTAAAACGCGTCGCGATAAGCGGCGATCGACGGCATCAGCGTCGACAGCGTAACGGTCGAGTCGTGCGCCTGCACGCATCCGCCGGAGACGCCGGACGCCATCAAAATCGTTCCGGCCGTTACCGCCGCCGCTTCGTAAACGTACTGCGCTCGAAGCGTTTCGTCCTTTTCTTCCCAAACGCGCGCCATGATCGCGTCGAGCGTCGTTTGATGAACGACAAAACGCCGATAATATCCGTTCGCGTCGATGCAGCGGTCGTCCCAAGTGCCGAAGCTGTAATTCGGGCGGCGATTGACCGGATGGTCGAAGTCGTAAGCGCGCGGGTCGAGCGCGAGTTCCCGCAACTTATCCGGATCGAACGACGCTTCGCGCAAGAGGTCGTCGTCGGTCGAGCGCAAAATTTCGAGCGTTTGTTCGACGACTTCGCGGTAAGGCCCGAACGCCGCGCCGACGCCCTCGTAATAAAGCGGGACGAGCGAAATCCACTCGCGTTCGTTCGGCTCGTGCCGCTCTTCCCCTTCGAGAACCGGAATCGGACGATATCCCAAGAAATCGTTCGCCTGTCGAACGACGTCGGCGACCAAACTTCCGTCGTCGCCAAAAACGTCTCGAGCGGTCGTCAAGCGGCAAATTCGCGCCAAAAAGAACGCGTTGAACAAAAATTCGTTTTTCTGATGATAAAGCGAATCGCAATGAAAAACTCGATATTCGCGCAAAACCTCCTCGACGGAATCCAAAATTCGCGTCGCTTGGCGCGAATCGCGAAACGCGTCGGCGGTCTCGGTCAACGCCGCGAGTTCGCTTCGCAAAACGTCGAGCGCGTCGCGCCAAATTTCGGTCGAACCGCGTTGGGCGAGGGTTGCGTAAAGCGCGTTCCAAGCGGAAACGAAACGAACGTCTCGACTCCCGGTCGAAAAATTCAAATAACCCAAAATATCGCGGACGCAAATTCGTTCGTCGTCGTTTAATTCAAATTTCGTCATCGGTTTCGTCATTTCGTTCGCAAAGACGGCGCGATCGGGTCGTTAAAAGCGTTCGAGTCGTCAAAATCGTCAAAAAGAGTCGCGCGGAAGCGACGGCGGGCGTTCGCTTGGAAACGAGCGGACGCCGCGATATTATTAATAGTAGACGCGTTTTCTTTTTTCACTAGGGGGGCCCCCCGAGATTCCGCCAAGGAAGCCCGTTTTTTCCCGACGCGCCGCCGGTTCGACGCAAAAACAAAGCGCGTTTCCTCGCCTTTGCCTCTCCGCGTCCGCAAGATAATCGTTTCGTTTTAGCTATTTTACCGGCGCTCGCGACGGAAAGTAAAAAACGTCGTCCGCTTCTCCAACGAACGACGTTTCAAACGCTTTCAACATTTTAAACGCTTAACTCGACGCGACCGCGTCGACCGCTTCAAACTCCGCGTCTTTCCCCAACGTCCCAACCTAACGCGACTTAAAGGGTCTCGCGCAATTTTTCGACCAGCGCGTCGATCATTTCCGGCGTGTGCGTCGCGAAAACGGCGACCCGCAACGCGCCGAGCGCCCCGTCTCCGCGCGACGGCAAATAGGATATCAAAACGCGTTCGTTCGCCAACGCTTGCTGAACGCGACGCATGTTCCGCGGCGTTCCCGCTTGAAACGAAACGATCGGCGACGGCGAGTCGGCGACTTTCAACCCCAACGTTCGCAAACCGGCGCGCAACCGATCGACGTTTTTTCCCAAACGCTTCCGCAAATCCGGCGCCGTCGTTAAAATCCGCAAACCTCGCGCGGTCGCGGCGGCGATCGGATTCGACGGAATCGCGCCGCAAATCTCTTCGCAACGCTCGGTCAACTTCTCGACGAAAAGCTCGCTCCCCGGCGCGACGCAACCGAAACCGCCGACCGCTTTCGCCAACGACGCGAACATATAAACCCGAACGCCGTCGTCTCTCCCGTTCGACGTTCGCGCGGCGCCGCCCAACGCTTCGTCGCCAAACGCGTCCGTTTCGAAATCCGTTTCAAAGTTCCATTCTTGTATCGTTTCATTCACGCGACTCAGATTGAACCCGAAATGCTCGAGCGTTCCCCGTCCGCGTTCGCCCAAAACGCCGACGCCGTGCGAGTCGTTGAGCGCCAACGCGGCGCCCGGAAAACGTCGAAGGGTCGCCGCGTACTCGTCGAGCGGAGCGACCGAACCGCAATCGGCGAAAACGCCGTCGGTAACGACGAGCGGTCGCGCGCCCGGCGCCAAAAAGCGACGCAATTTTCCGGCCAAGTCGATCGCGTCGCAATGCCGGAACACGATCGGCGCCTCGTCCTCGGCCCAGTCGTCGAAATCGCCGCGCTCTCCCAACCGTTTCAATCGCTCCGACCGCTCCAATCGGCCCCAACCGGCGTTTCTTCGACGCTCGGTCGCGCATTTTTCGAGCAGGGGCGTCCAAAACGGCGCGGACGCTTCGTCGACAAAGACGCGCTCGAAAGACCCGGAAAGCAAACGAAGCGTCGCTTCGGCGAGCGTCGACTCGCCGAGCGCGTAAAAAGCCCGCGAAACGCCGAAAAATTCCGCCGCGTTTCGCTCGACCTCTCGAGCCGGCGCCGGAACGAAACAACGTCGCGAAGTCGCGGACGCGAGCCCGTATTTCATCGCCGCTTCGCAAGCGGTCGCGAGCAT
>JAZQAP010000461.1:0-4437 GCA_045545275.1 Thermoguttaceae bacterium
CGCGATGCGGAGCCTCGGCTTCAATATGTCGCGGGAAGCGGACGTCGCCGGAACGCAATTCTGTTCCGACTGCAACCTTTGCAGTTACTGCTCTTGCCCGGAAGGGCTCGACCCGCGCGGCGTCAACTTGCAAAACAAACGCCGCATTCTCGCCGAGAACCGCCGTTGGCAAAACCCGCCGTTCAATCCGGAGCGCGCCGACGCTTTGCTCGCGTTCCGCCAAACGCCGACTTCCCGACTGATGCAACGCATCGGGCTCGACGGTTTCGTCAACAAGGGCCCGCTCCTCGCCGGCGTTTACCAGCCGAAATCGGTCGAAATCCCGTTGAAGCAACACATTGGCGCGCCTTGCGTCGCGGTCGTTTCGGTCGGCGAAACGGTTCGACGCGGTCAAACGATCGGAACGCGCCCGGTCGCCGACGGCAAAACGGCCCTCGGCGCCGACGTTCACGCGTCGATCGACGGAACGGTCGTCGCCGTTTCGCCGGAAAGCGTCAAAATCGCCGCGCAATAAAGCGTTAAACCGCTTTATTTAACCGCCCTTTCGTTCCGTTTGTTTCGACGTTTGCGTTAACGTCGACGCGAACGGGCGCGGGGCTTTTTTTACGTCGTCGTCAAACGACGCAACCCTAGGAACGCTAAAAATTGGCGTCCCTTAAAAGTCGGCGGCTTCGAAGCGGAGCAAGTCGCTTTTCGACGGACATTTGAGTTGAAGCGCGCGGCCTGTTTGATTTCGCGCCTCTTTTTCCAAACGGTTGCGGACGTCGCGAGCGTTCGAAAGTTGAAGCCGACGCGACCGCGCGCCGTCTTGCAAAGAACGCAAAAAAACGGTCGCCCGACGACGTTTCGCAAACGCCGCCGAACGACCGTTCAAAGAAAGCCGAAGTCGCGTTAAAGGCCGGAGTTTACCGACTCTTTGAAAACAACGATTATCGCGCCGTTATTCCGTCGCGACCGGTTTCGGCTCCGTCGCTTCCGCTCCTTTCTTCGGCTCCGGCTTGTACCAAAGCGAACGCCAGTACTTCTCGTCGAGTTCGTAAGGGTCGTAACTCGCGCTCGGGTCGACGTCGACCGGAAGGACGCCGTATCGGATCATTTCGCGCAGGTACGCCCAGCGCGGAACGAACTTTTGCGGGCAGTCCGGGCCGTTGTTCGGGCTCGGAACGATCATTTCCGGACGGTTGTCCTCCTCCAAAATATAACGGCGACCGCGCTCGATTCCGGCCAAAATCGTCCGATAGTCCGGGTCGTCCTTGTCGGCAAAGACGGCTTTTCCCGACTTCGCCTCGCAGACGCCGAGACCGCCCGCCGCCTTCGACAACGGCGCTCTAACCGCTTTCGATTGCTCCGGATACGACAGGTCGAAAATTTCCAAACGACTGAACCGTCCGTTCGATTGCGACAGGTCGTGCGGCAGGAACATATCCTTGGCCGTTCTCGGGTTGCGCGGCGAATAGTTGTCGCTGTAAATGTCGTAAATCCCGAACCGTTTCTTCGTATCGAGCGGCGTATGACACCCGTCGCAACGGCGCGAAATCGCCTCTTGCATCGCGGCGGTCTCCGGCCAATTTTTCTCGTTGCGCACCGGCAAGTTCGCCATATAGTAACCGACGCCGCCGCTCGCCTCCGCCGCGTAAGTGCCGGTATAGTTGGCGCCCGCGTCGATCCAATATTTGATAATCTTGCGCTCCGCCTCCGGCATTTCGACGCCGTAATGCTTTTCGTCGATTAGCTTTAAGAGCCGACTCGAACCGGAGCCGATCTCATACGGGCCGAAGTTGCTCATCGCGCGGTTGCGGTTGTCGCCGAAAAGTTGACGCCAAGACATATGCGCGTAACCGATCGTATACATCGGCGACCAGTGTCCCGAAACGTTGAAACCGCCTTCCTCGCGGTCGGGGTTATGACACTCGAGGCAGTGTTTGTCCAAAATCGGCTGAATATCGCGCGTGAAGCTGAAAACGCCCGGGACGCCCTCGATCGGCTCGATTTCGACCGGCGGTTTCTTCATCATTTCCATCAAGCGGTTCTTTTCGTCCGACGCGGCGGTCTCGACGCGCTCCTCGTGGCAACCGACGCAACTCAAATTCTCGCCGGGCATTACCGACGTAAAAGAGTGCATCCGCTTAACGCAGCGGCCTTCGGCGTCCATCGCCAAGAAGAAAATCGGACGGTTCGCCGGAACGCGGAAGTACGCCGAGCCGTCCTCCGACACCGGGACGCGCCCCAAGAGCCGCTCGAGCGTGAACGTGCCGTAAATGCTCATCATCTCCGTGCCGCCGGTGTAGTGAATCGGCTTCGGAAGCGTTTCGTAAATAAGGAGTTCCTTAATCGTTCCCGGCTTGACGTCCTGCATCTTGCGGCCGATGTAAACGTTGAGGAGAGCGATCGTTCCCTCGGCTTGCGTCGGGTCGGTCGCGTCCGGCGCGATCGGCTCTCGTTCGCGCGGAGCGAGCGGGCGCGGTTCGCCGACGTAAAACCCTTGGTCGATCAGCTCTTGCGGCAGTTGGTAAAGGGTCGTTTCCCGACCGCGCTCGTCGAGGAGCTTGATTTGCGTTCGCGCCGCCGTCATGAACTTCGTTTCGTCGAACGCCCAAGGGTCGCTGTGATTATTGTTGCGCGAAATTATTTCAAGACCGCGCGGGTCGTCCGGGCCGTAAACCGGGTCGATTAAGGCGATAGGGCCGTAATGCTCGGTAATGCCGTGTCCCGGCGAGTAGGTGCAAACGATTTTGTTCGAGTCCGGAACCGACTTCGGCGCGAGGATAACCGTCCCCGGCTTTTGGTTCCCGTACAGGATTTGCTGGCGCGTGCCGTCTTGGTTCATCGTCCAAAGGTGGTGGTAGTCGACTTGACTGCGGTCGACGTACTCCCAACGCATGTAAGCGATTTGGCCGTTCGCGAGAACCCAAGGCGTGTTGTCCTGCTCGACGTTGCAGGAAAGTTCGCGTATCGTCCCGTCCGGCAAGCGTTTATAGAGCGTGCCGACGTGCGTCAGCCAACAGCCGACGTAACGTTTGGCGCGAGTCGAGCAGAAAACGATCGAATCGTCCGGAAGCCAAGTCGGCTCGTAATCGTCCCAACCGGGGGGCGCGAAGTCGCGAGCGTTTCCAAGCGGCGCCGCCGACATACGGAACTCGTTCGACGTCGACGGTTCGACGCCTTCGGGCAATTTCAGCGGCTCGTCCGTCTCTTCGCCGGTGAGACGCGTAAGTCCCGTGCCGTCGGCGTTTATAACGTAAAGACTGTAGTGCTTTTTCCCCGCCGGGAGGTAAGAAAAGAGGATTTTTTTCCCGTCGTAATGGACTTGCGGGTCGCGGAAGTTCCCTTGCGGGTCTTCGATAATCGGGCGCGTTTCCTTCGTAACGACGTTGTAAGCGTAGATTCCGCCGCCGGTTCCTAACGGGAACGGATAACGGCAAACGTTGTCGGCGTAGTAGCCGATGTTCGCGTACCAGTGCGAGTCGGTTCCCGGTTTGCGAACGGCGAAGATAATTTCGTCCGGCATTCCGGCTTCGCGGAAGCCTTCGAGCGTCTCTTCGAGGGGCGGTCGCGCCGCCTCCGGATTGACCGACGCGGCCAGTTCTTCGGCGGTCGGACGGCGTTCGAAGACGGCGATTTCGGACGCGCCCCAATTAAGACCGCCTTCGTAACCGTTCAAAAATCGGATTTTAACGGTCGAAACTTCGCGCTTTTCGAACTCGACGAACTGCGGGCCGTGAATCATCTCGAACGTTCCGGACGCGACCGGCGTTTCGTCGTCGTCGAGGTAAACTTCGTAATCGCGGAAGACTTCCTCCATCATCGCCGACCCGGTGCGCCCGTAATAAACGACCGTCGAAACGGCGCGCGGCTCTTCCCAAGTCAGCTCGAAGTCGGCCTTGCCGCCAGTCTTATCGCCGCGAACGCACCAAGCGTTCCCCCGGTCGGAACGCGACAAGGCCTTCGCGACGACGCCGTCGACCGCCGCGAGCGCCGTATAAGAACCGTCGTATTCGCTCGACGCCCAAACTTCCGCGTCGAACGCAAGGTTCCGAAGCGCGACGTTTTGCGCCGACGCCGAACCGTCCGCCGCAAACGTCGACGCGACGTCGCCGAGTCCGCCGCCAACGCCGAACGCGCCGACGCAACAACCGAGCGCCGCCGCCCAAATCGTTCGTTTCATTTCTCTTCCCTTTTTATTTCGACTAATCCGCGTTCGCCGACGCTTCGCTTCCGCTCCGCCCGCGACGCTTAAAAAATTTCGACGTCGTCAATTATATCGAACGCCGCCCGGCGATTCAAGCGCCGAACGCTCAAAAGCGGCAAAAAGTCGAAAAAACGCCGCAAATTTCCGCGTTTCGCTCCGTTCCGCCCCGTTTTACCGCGTTCCGCCAAACGCTCGCGACGCCGCCCAAGAAAGAACGGTCGTCCGACGTCGCCCGGAAAGCGCCGTCG
>JAZQAP010000462.1:0-4925 GCA_045545275.1 Thermoguttaceae bacterium
GTTTCCGACTGCGGAGCCGGTTCGGTCGGCGGCGTTTCCGGCTGCGGAGCCGGTTCGGGCGACGGCGTTTCCGGTTGCGGAGCCGGTTCGGTCGGCGGCGTTTCCGGCTGCGGAACCGGTTCGGTCGGCGGCGTTTCCGACTGCGGAGCCGGTTCGGTCGGCGGCGTTTCCGGCTGCGGAGCCGGTTCGGTCGGGGTCGGCGGGAGCGGTTCCGCGGGCGTCGCCGGAGTCGCGGCGTCCGCCGGTTCGAGACGCGCGCCGGGCGTCGGGGTTAAGTCGGGTTTCGGAGCCGGGTCGACAAAGGACGTCGGCGCGACGGACGAAGCGTTCGGAACCGCGGCGGGCGCGACGTAAGAAGCCGACGCGACGGAAGAACCGTCGTCAAACGTTTTGCGAGCGTTCGGCGTCGCGTTTTGCGGCGCGGAGCCGGCGTTTCCGGAATTCGCGTCGCTTTTCAACGTCGACGCGGCGGCGCTCGGGCGTTGGTTCAACGTCGCCAACAACGCGGCGCCGCGCAAGGTTCCGGGAACCGTTTCCGCGACGTAGGCGGCGATCGCTTGGTTATATCGCGTCGCGGCGGCCAACATTTCGCGCGAGGCGGCCCAATAACGGTCGAGCGCCGCGAAGAGAACCGTTTCGGAAGTTCCGGGCGCGTTGAAAGCCGCGTTCAAATTGTTCCATTCGTGTCGCGCTTGCTCGGCGCGACTGCGCGTCGCTTCGTAAAGGAGCGGCAACGCGACGTTTAAGCGCGCCGCTTCGTTCGAGAGCCAACGTCGCCGCGACATTTCGTCGAACCGCGTTTCGTAAACGTCGGCGCTCGGAATCGCGGTCGGAACGTAAAGAACCGGCGACGTCGGCGTTCCAACGTTCGCGGCGACAACCTTCGCGGCGTCGGCGGAAGACGCGGCGGCTTGCGCTTGCGCTTCGTTCGAGCGGCGAGCCCAAGCGGCGCGACGCGCGGCGGCGGACGAAAAAGCGGCGTCGAACGCGTGTTGGCTTCGAACAAAATCGACGCGCGCCGCTTCTCGACGTTGCGCGGCGACCAAGCGCGACGCGTTCAAAAACGCGACGGTCTCTTGCGAAGGAGTCGCGCCTTCGCTCCGCTTTTGAACGCGGTCGGCGCAAACGGTCGCAAAGTTCGCGCACTCGGCGCAAAGGTTGCAATAAGCGCGTTTGCCGACCAAATCCCAATACGCGGCCAATCGTCGGTAACGCTCGCTCGGCGCGACGGTTCCGTATAAAAGTTTCTCCAACGAAAGCGGTTCGCCGACGATCGCCGGATTTTTCATTTCGCAAAGCGCCGCGATTCGCCGCGCGGCGACGCTCTTTTGTTCGGCGGCGGTTTGCGGAGCGGTTCCGGTCGGTTGCGCGGCGACGGTTTGCGGAGCGGTTCCGGTCGGCGCCGCGTAAGCGGAAGGAGCCTGCGCGACGGCTTGCGCGGCGCCGAAAAAGGCCCCGACGCCGCCGCTCAACGCGCTTAAAACGAGCGTCGACGGCAAAATCGAACGGAAACAACGAGACCGGAAATCGGCGGCGACTTTCATAAACGACTCCTCTTCCTCGAAGAAACGCGTCCAACGACGCGACGGTCGGGGAAAATTTTTCGTATTGCGGAAACGACGGAATTTTTGATATAAAAACGGTCGAGCCGACGGTTCGACCGGACGCCGAGAAAAAACGCGCGGCGCCCCTCCTATTATAACGAAAAAATCGCCAAAAAGGAAGTCTTTTCTCGGTATTTTCGCCAAATTCCCCTAAAGTTCGAACGTTTTTACTCGATCGCGCGCCGCGCCGAGCGGCGCGACCGCCTTATTCCCGCCTTCGTTAAGACGTAAAGGAAGTCCCTTGAAGAAGAGGTTTAACGATTTCGCCGATTACAACGCCGACGCCGACGCGTCGAGCGCCGATCCTTACTTGCGCCCGTCGCGCCGCGAAGAACGCGGAAAACGCGGTTGTTTCGTTCGCCTTTTGCGAACGGCGTCGCTTCTTTTCGCGCTCCTCGTCGTCGCGCTCGGCTCCGTCGCGGCGCTCTTTTATTGGCGGAGCGTTTCCGCGCCGATCGACGTTGAAAACGCGTCGACCGGCAAGCTCGTCGGTTGGCTCGCGCTGCGCGATTTGAGCGCCGAAACGCCGGAAACGCGCGAACGGCTCTTCGACCGTTATATCGAAACGCTCGAAGACGGAAACGGCGTCGTCGAACCGGAAAAACTCGAACTCCCGGAACAAGCGAAACGGTTCGCGCGCCTTTACTTCCAACGCGTCGAAGACGCAAAAAAAACGCAAGAAACGCAAAAACTTCAAACGCGAGAAGGAGCGAACTCCGCGCCTCCCTCGACTCCGAACGACGCCGCGAAGTCGCGTCGGAACGCTAAGCGCGCGCCGTATTTGCGGCTCGATTATTACGTCGCGCCGCGAAGCGCCGATTCGACGGAAACGAGCGAATACGTCGTTTCGTCCGACGTTCGGCCCGGCCCGGCGCTCCTCCAACGTTGGAACGCCGCCCGCGAAAAGTCGACCGTCGCCGCCGAGCGCGACCCAACGCCCGCCGTCGAAAAGAACGTTCGCCTGCTCGTAATGCAGTGGTTCGTCGCGAAACGCCGCGCTTACGACAAGGAGTCGGACGCCCAAAAACAACGCCGAATCGACGAAACGGTCGACGAACTTCTCGGTTGGCAACAACTTTACATGAAAATTCAAAACGACGCGACCCAAACGCCGCCGTCGCGCGCCGAAATGTTGGCGGAGTTCGAAAAGACCGTCGAGAGTTGGAACGAACTCGAAACGCCGGAAGAACTCGCGAAAACTATTTGGTTCAAGGATTTAATCGTCGCCGCCGTCGCGAAACGCGAAACGCCGCTCGGTCGCTTAACGAAGTCCGAACCGCCGCGCGCTCGGAAAAGAGCGAACGTCGAAACGACGCCGGAACGTTAACGACGCAAGCTAAAGAAAGCGTCGACGACGCGTTAAAAACGCCGCGCTCGCTCGGTCGCCGACCGTCGAGCGCGGCGCTCGCGTTTCTTGCCGCTTTAACGACGAAGAGGAAAAATTAAGCGGTTTTAAGGGTCAACTCTTTGATTTTATCGCGCAAAATCGAAGCGCGTTCGTAATCTTCCGTCGCGACGGCGTCGGTCAATTCGTTGCGCAAACGGACGAGCGTCGGGCCGTAATCGACGACGGCGCCGCGTCGGCGCGGTCTTTTCCCGACGTGCTCGCTCGCGCCTTGAACGCTCAACAGGAACGGTTCGACGCGGTCTTGGAACGCGCGATAATCGTTCGGACACCCCAAACGCCCGGTTTTGCGGAACTCTTGGAACCCGAGCCCGCAACAAGGGCAAGATTGGAAATCGGTCTCCATCAAGTCTTCGGTCAATTCTTTGAGCGACGCGTCGCTTTCTTCGTCGACGTTCGCCTCGACTTCGCATTCGCGATCGCAAGCGTCGTCGCGGGAACATTCGCAACCGCAACCGCAAGAATGTTCGTCGTCTTCGTCGGCTTTTTTCGCGTCGTTTTTGTGCAAATATTCGTAAGCGTGTTCGTCGCAGAGGTGCAGCTCTTCCGGCTGCGCGTCGGTCATTTCGGTGATGTGAAACGTCGCGACTTTATCGCATTTTTGGCATTTCATAACGTCGCCTTTTATCGGGTCGAGATTCGACGGAAAACGCGACGCCGGAAAGTCGGGAGGGTCGCGCCAACCGTTCGGGGTTCGGCTCGGCGAAATCGTTCGCGGCGCCAAACCGGAGCAAATTACGGGGAAGGATAACCTTTCGAACGTTTTACGTCAAGAGCGCAAAACGAAAAAACGCGCCGTCGGCGACGAACGTCGCGACCCGAAACGCCCAAAGACGCGGAATCGTCGGCGCGTTCGATTTTATTTTACGCGCTTCGACGTTTTTGGAAAGCGGAGGAAAGCGAAATTTTCCGCAAAATTTCCCGAAACGCTTTCCCGACTCCGCTCGACGCGCTCCGACGTAAAAAAAACGAAGGCCCGAATCGCTTCGAACCTCCGTTTTCGTTTCGCCGCTAAATCGCCGTTTTAGGCGCGCTTGCGTCAAGCGCTCGCGCTAACGTCGGCGTTTTGTTCGCTCGCCTTATTATTCTTCGGCGGGTACAACAACTTGCGGTTGAAAATCCCGACGACGAAGACGTAGAAGAGCGGAACGAAGAAAATCGCCAAAAACGTCGCGGCCAACGTTCCGCCGAGAACGCACGTCCCGAGCGATTGTTGGCTGACCGCGCTCGCGCCGTGCGCCCGAACCATCGGAAGAACGCCGAGCGCGAACGCCATCGACGTCATAATGATCGGACGCAAACGCAATTTCGACGCGATCACCGCCGCTTTCAAGAGCGGAACGTTCTCCTTCTCGACCATCTGCTTCGCGAACTCGACGATCAAAATCGCGTTCTTCGCCGACAGCCCCATAACGGTCAACAAACCGATTTGGAAGAAGACGTCGTTCGAAAGACCGCTGTTGAGCGTCGCGAAAATCGCGCCGAGCGCGCCGAACGGAACGACCATCGCGATCGAAATCGGAACCGACCAGCTTTCGTAAAGCGCCGCCAAGCAAAGGAAAACGACGACCATCGCGAGCGCGTAAAGTCGACCCGTTTGCGAACCGGCTTGACGCTCTTCGAACGAAATCCCGGAATAGCTCAACCCGACGCCCTGCGGAAGTTGGTTCTCGACGATATCCTCGACGACCTTCATCGCGTCCCCGGTGCTGACGCCCGGAAGCGGAATCGCGGTGAACTTGACGCTCTCGACGCCGTTAAAACGAGCGAGTTTCGGCGCGCCGTGAATCCAGCGTCCGGACGCGAACGCCGAGAACGGCACCATTTGACCGTCTTGGTTGCGCGCGTACCACTTTTCCAAGTCGACCGGATTGACGCGGGACGACGGCTCGCCCTGCGCGTACACCTTCTTGACG
>JAZQAP010000463.1:0-4131 GCA_045545275.1 Thermoguttaceae bacterium
GATTCGTTCTTTAATGCGACGCGCGGTTTCCTCTTTGCCGAGCGAATGCGGATAAGTTTTCGTCAAATTGGGCATTTAAGGTTCGTCCTTGAAGGGAGGGGGAACAAGGGAAAGGAAGGTCGGGTTGCGTTTCGACGAGACCAAACGCGACCCCGCCCGCTTAAAAACGAACGTTTCGACGGCGTTTGACGCGACGCGTTCGATTTTAAGCGGGAAACGAGGAAACGGAACCCGACGTTTCGACGCGGATTAGAGCGTCGCTTTGATCGAGTTGATAACGTCGATCGCTTGACCGATTTCGGCCTTTTGGCGTTCCGGTTCTTCCGGAATTTCGCGTTCGATCGTCAACGGGCCTTCGTACCCGACTTCGGCGAGCGTTTGGATGAAGAGTTTCGCGTCGACGTCGCCTTGGCCGAACGGAACTTCGCAACCCCAATCGACGCCCGGGACGCCGGTCGTTTTTTTCGCGTCCTTGCAATGGCAGGAGCGAATATATTTCGCGACTTTTTTCAGCGATTCGATCGGTTCGCCCATTCCGTAAAGAATGAGGTTCGCCGGGTCGAAGTTGATGAAGATGTTGTCGCGGTTAACGTCGCTAAGGAACGCGAGGAGGTTTTCGGCGGTTTCTTGACCGGTTTCGAGGTGGAGGCGTTGGCCGTTCCCTTTCAGGTAGTCGCAATATTCTTGAATCGCGGCGACCATTCCTTTGTAAAGGTCGGAGTCGACGTCGTGCGGGACGAAACCGATGTGCGAACCGATCGCTTCGACGCCGAGGAGTTTGGCGAAGTCGGCGATTTCGCGAGCTTCGGCGAGACGAGCGGCGCGGGTTTCTTCCGGAACGAAACCGACCGTTTTCGCGGTGATTTCGATCGTTTCGTAACTTTCGCCTTCGAAGCCGAGGAAGACGACGGTCGTCGTGATCCCGTAATCGGCGAGTTTGGCGAGGAACGCCTTAGCGTTTTCCGGAGTGCGGGACTCTTTCGCCGGGGTGTGCAGTTGAATCGTTTTGACGCCGAGGTCGCGAACGACTTCCAATTTGACGCCAAGACCCGCGTCGATGCTGGCGAAAACGCCGATCGGCATTTTTTCCATATTAAAATTCCTTTCTTGCGCGCTAAAGCGATTTTCGGTAAAAAAAGCGCCGCGACGCCGGTTTTGCGTCGCGTTGGTATCGATTTTGCGAGTTTTGACGTTTGGGTAAAATATAGGGCGGCGACCGCCCGCCGTCGTCGACTCGACTTTTCTTCAGTATACCGCGCGGGCCGCTCTTTTTCAAACGCAAAACGCGATTTTCTCGGAAATTTTTTTATTTTTTGCGGATTTTTGCGCCGACGACGGGGCAACGGCGGCGTTCGAGGCGGTAAAAAAGGGAAAAAGCGGGAAAAAAGCGGCGATGAAGCGCGGCGTCGCGAGCGTTCGACCGAACGGCAAGAAAAGGCGAAAAAGGGACGATTTTGCAAATCCGCGGCGTCGGGCGCTTGCTTTTGCCGTCGAGATTGTTTAAGATGATAGCGAACCGGCGCGGCGTTTTGAACGTTTATTAGTAATAAAAGGGCGGAACGGCGTTGGGAATGCGAGTTTTTCGGCGGTTATTTGACAAAACGCGCAAAATAAAAAGATTAACGCGAAAGCGGAGGAGTTTGATGATGAAACGCGATAAAACGGTTAAGAAAAACAGGCGAAGAGTCGGCGGCGTTTTCTCGACGTTGACGACGGCGCTTTCGGCGTCGGTTCTCGGCGGCGCCGCGGTTTGCGGGGCGGCGGGATTCGAATATTGGGCGAACGGGGCAAGTTGGGCGGACGAAGCGGATTTTGCCGAGGTTGAGACGGCGATTTCGGCGTCGAAAAACGACGTCGGCCCCGAAAATAAAAAAACGGCGCGCGATTTCCTTCTTTCGCCGACCTTTTTCGACGAGTTTTTCGCGACCGACCGAGCCGAGTTGATCGATTTTAACGGAAAAACGGTCGACTTGAATTACGCGTCGGAGCCGGACGCGGAGCGTTTTTCGCTCGACCTGACGTTTAAAGCCGACTGCTCGACGTTCGACCGGTTCGCGATCTCTTGCGAACTCGAAAATCCGGAGGGAATCGGCTCCGCGACCCTTTACTTCAAAAGCGGGGCCGGCTGGTACTCTATGACCGGCGCGCCCCGACGCTCGGCGACCGGCGAAACGACGTATCTCTTTGAAAAAGGCGGGTATATGTCGGAAGGAAAACCGGCGGGTTGGGACAAAATCGACGCGATTCGGGTCTCTTTTTGGCGGGGCGGCCCGGTCGACGGGCGCGTCGTTTTCCGCTCGCTCGACGCGTCGCGGTTCGCTTTCCCGATTCTCGACGTCGACGAGACCGGCGGGAACGATTGGGTCGTTTCGTCTTGCGCTCGTTCGCTGAGTCGCGCCGGGTTCTCGGTCGGGCGAATCGACGCGAGCGGCGTTTCAGCGGAGGCGTTGCGCGGGCGGCCCTGCGTTTTCCTCCCGATCGCCGAGCGGATTCGGCCCGAAACGGTCGACGCGCTTTGCGATTACGTCGACGACGGCGGCTTCGTCTTCGCTTTTTACAACGCGCCGGAAAAATTGTTGCGAAAACTCGGGTTCGAGCGCGGGCATTACGTCCGTTGCGAGGACGCCGGGTTCGACGTCGCGGAGATGCGCTTCGACGAAGGCGTTTTGCAAGAGGCGACGGCGCGCGGGTTCGAGCTGCCGTCGAAAATCGAACAGCATTCTTGGGCGCTAATGACGGCGGAACCGCTCGCCGGTTGGGAATCCGGGCGGACTTCGCCGATTTTCGGGGATAAACGGGCGCGCAAGTTGGCCGTTTGGTTCGATAAAAACGGAAAATCGGTCGACCAGCCGGCGATTTTGGCGAGTCCGAACGGCTTGTTCTGCTCGCATATCTTCCTCGACGAGGGCGCGGCGGCGCAAGCGACGCTCGTCGAAGCGTTCGTTTCGGCGTTCGACCGGAACCTCGAACGGCGGCGCGCTTGGCAAAATTGGCGTTCGATTTTCGAAATCGGGCTCGAACCGGAGGCCGACGTTCCGGCGAAGCGGCGCGAAACGCTCGACGCGCTCGAAAAAGCGTTGGCGGAACGCGGTTGGACGCTCGCCGACGTCGCGCGGTTGATCGGCGGGGAAGAGTTTGCCGATTTTAACGCCGAAAACGCGGGGAATGCAAAGAACGCGGGCGTTGCGCAAAATAAGGAAAGCGCCGAGATTGCGGCGAATGCGCAAGGAGCGAAAGACGCGGAAACGGCGAAAAATCGGAAAAATTTGACGGCGTTGCGGGCGGACGTCGAGGCGATTCGGGCCGAATTTGTCGACGCGTATTGCCGTTCGCTGCCGTCGCGAGCCGGAGAAGGCCGCTTCTGGTGGGAGCATTCCGGGTTTGGAATCGAGCGCGGCGATTGGGATAAAACGGCGCAAGCGCTTGTGGACGCGGGCTTTAACGGCGTTATCCCGAATATGCTTTGGGGCGGCGTCGCTTATTATCGGAGCGAAATTCTTCCGGTCGCGCCGTCGGTCGAGGAATACGGCGACCAAATCGCGGCGGCGGTCGCGGCCTGCAAAAAACGGGGGCTCGAGACGCATATTTGGAAGGTTTGCTTCAACGCGTCGAACGCTCCGGCGGAGTTTTTAGCGGAGATGCGGGCGCAAGGTCGGCTCCAAGTTTCGCTCGACGGCGAGGAGTCGCCTTGGCTTTGCCCGTCGCACCCGGCGAACCTCGAACTTGAACGGGCGGCGCTCGAAGAGGTCGCGACGAAGTACGACGTCGACGGGATTCACCTCGATTACATCCGTTACCCGGATAACGACCATTGCTTTTGCGACGGCTGCAAGGAGCGGTTCTCGGCGGAATACGAACGGAAGACCGGACGCAAACTCGACGATTTCCCGACTTGCGTTCGCGAGGATAAGGAAGTTCGCGCGGCGTTCGAGGAATGGCGGCGCTCGCGTATTACGTCGCTGGTTCGGGCGATTCGGAAGACGCTCGACGAAAAACGTCCGGACGTCGCGCTTTCGGCGGCGGTTTTCGCCGGAGTCGACTCGGCGAAGCGGTCGGTCGCGCAAGACTGGATCGGCTGGGTCGACGAAGGCTTGCTCGACTTCGTTTGCCCGATGGATTACACGGCGGACG
>JAZQAP010000464.1:0-2735 GCA_045545275.1 Thermoguttaceae bacterium
CGTTTGCCTCGACTTAACCGACAAAGGGCATTGGGGTTCCGGCGACGTCGGCGTTTACGTTCGCACTCGCGACGACCTCGGCCCGGCGTTGCGCGTCGTCGAGCAGTCGTATCGCAAGAACTCTTAAAACGTTTAACCGCAATACTTTATTCCATCATCCATTTTAACGATTTTAACAATTTTAACGATTTTTCCCGTTTTACATCAAGGAGCCCAACGATGTTTTTAAGCGAACTCAACCGCCGCGATTGGTTGAAATCTCTCGGCCTCGGCGCTAGCGCCGCCGCGCTCGGAGCCGTCGGTCTCGCCCCGCGCGACGCCGCCGCCGATTTCGTTACCCAAAAGGACAAAACGACCGGAAAACTCCTCGACGGCTCCCAAGCCGTTCCTTGCAAACTCGGCGAAAGCGGCGTCGTTCGCCCGTCCGCGGTCGTTCCGACGATCTCCGAAACCGACGTTCTCGTCGTCGGCGGCGGCCCGGCCGGTTGCGTCGCCGCCATCTCCGCCGCTCGCGCCGGAGCGAAAACGACGTTAGTCGAGCGATACGGCCACTTCGGCGGACTCGCGACCGGCGGCCTCGTCGTTCACATCCTCGGGCACTGGACGAAAGAAGGCGACCAAAAAGTCCAAGCGACCCAAGGAATCGGCGAAGAAATGATGAAGCGCCTCGAAGACCTCCCGCAAGGGATCGTCAACCGCGAGTTCGGTCGCAACCCGACGCTCGACGCCGAAGCGTACAAATATCTTCTCGTCGAAATGATTACCGAGGCGAATATCGAAGTTTTCCTCCATTCTTGGGCGATCGACGCGATTATCGACGACGAACCGTCTCCGGAAACCGGCAATCCGGTCGTTCGCGGCGTCGTCATTCAAACGAAACTCGGCCCGAAAGCGATTTTGGCGAAACAAGTAATCGACGCGACCGGCGACGGCGACGTTTTCGTCCCGGCGGGCGCGGCGCACACGCAGCGGATGTACAACATCGGCCTTCCCTACCGCATCGGCAACCTCGACCGCGCGAAACCGGAAAAAGGCGGCAAACGCGCCCGCTTTTTGGGCGACGTTACCCCAGTCCCCGGCGTCCGTTGGGTCAACATGACCGGCCCGTCGCTCGACGGGGTCGACGTTAAAGTCTTGTCGGAACTGGAATTGAAACACCGCAAGCAAATTTGGAAGCAAGTCCAAGAGACGCGCTCGACGCCGGGTTACGAGGACGTTTACCTGATGGAAACCGCGCCGCAAATCGGCGTCCGCGTTACTCGGGTGATCGAAGGCGTCGCGACGCTCAAACTCGACGAAGCCCGCGCGGGCAAGAAATTCGACGATTGCGTCGGGATCGGCGGCGCTTGGCACGGCGACCATATCGGTTGGCAAATTCCGTTCGGCGCGCTCGTTCCGAAGAACGTCGAGAACATTTTGACGGCGGGCCGCTCGATTTCCGGCGAACCGTTGATGTCGGACGTTATCCGCGTCATTCCGAACTGCTGGGTCAGCGGACACGCCGCCGGGGCCGCCGCGGCTATCGCCGTCCAAGACGGAACGCTCGCTCGCGCCGTCTCGATTCCGAAAGTTCGCGCCCTCCTGAAAGAGCAAAAGGCTTACCTCGGCGAATGAAACGCTCCGAAAAATCGTTAAAATCGGCGCGACCGAACGCCGCGCCGCCAAAACCGCTCGAACCGTTAAATTCGCTTCAACCGGTAAAAACGCTTGAAGCGGTCAAGCCTTCCGAGACGACGCAAACGCCCGCTTCGACGCTTCCGCAACCGTTCGAACCGGCGAAATCAACCGCTTCGACGCTTCCTCAATCGCCGTCGAAGCGCCGCGTTTCGCTCCGTCGACTCGGCGTTTGGGCGTTTCGGTTCGCGTTTTTGGCGGCGACGCTCGGCGCGTTCGTCGGCGGCTCGGTCGAACTCGCGCGGGCGGCGGCGCAAACGTCTCCGCTCGTCTTCCTCGTCGCGCTTGCGAGCGGAGCGGTTCCGTTCCCGAACGCGGCGACGACGGCGGCGAGCGGTTCCGTCGGCGTTTTCCTCGTCGGCGCGTCGATTTTTTCGGCGGCCGTTTTCGCGCTAACTCTTTTTAAGAGGCGATTTTACTGCCGCTTTGTTTGTCCGTTGGGAACGGCGGTCGACGCGGCGGCGCTCCTCCGTCGGCGACTTTTCCCGCGACGTTTCCGTTTCCTTCGAACCGGTTTCGTCGTCCGTTCGCCCGGTTTCGCCCTCTTTTTTGGAACGCTGACGCTCGGCTCGCTTGCGCTCGCCGTTTTGTTCGGCGTTTCGTTCGCCGGTCGAAGCGCGCTCGAACTCGACCCGACGGCGCTCCTTTCCCGTTGGACGCTCGACTTCCCGACGTTCGGCGTTCTCGGCGGCGGCTTTTTAGCGGCGTTCGTCGCGTCGCCGCTTTTTTGGCGATTTCACGTTTGCCCCTGCGGCGCGCTCCAAGACGTTTGCTTTTTCGGGTTGCGAACAATTTTCCGCCGCCGAAACGCCGCCGAAGCCGTTAAATCCGCTAAAACTAATAAAGCCGATAAAACCGGCGCGTCTTTTCCGCCCCCGACGCAGGCAACCGCGCCCGTCGACGGCAAACCAACCGACGCGACCGAAAAAACCGGCCTCCCCCGGCAAATCGCCCCAACTTTCCCCGTCAAAAGGCCGACGCCCGCGCCCGCCGCCCCCCCAACAACCGGCGCGTCCGGCAAAACCGTACCCGCTTCCCCGCTTTAAGCGCCGTCGCGCCGG
>JAZQAP010000465.1:0-7697 GCA_045545275.1 Thermoguttaceae bacterium
GTTGTTGCATACCGCCCTGCGGCATACCGCCCTGTTGCATGCCGCCTTGCATGCCGCCCATGCCGCCGGTCATATCCATGCCGCCTTGCATGCCGCCCATGCCGCCGGTCATGTCCATGCCGCCTTGCATGCCGCCCATGCCGCCGGTCATATCCATACCGCCTTGCGGCGTCATGCCGTTGTTCATCATCCCGTTGTTCATGCCGTTATTCATCATACCGTTTTGAAGACCCGCCGCTTGCGCGTTGCGTTGAGCGTTCATTTGGCCGGACATATCGGTCGCGTCCCAGTTGATAATATCGTCGCCGTCGCCGTTGTTGTCTTCGCCGTCCGGGCCCGTCGACCAGATCGCCGGTTTCTTACCGTCGCCCTTGGTCGTCGGCCATTCGTATTTGAACGGGTTGTTCCACGGGTCTTCGAGGTCGGTTTCTTTGATATACGGTTCCGGAATCTTACGTTTCGGTTTCATCGGGTTGACGGTCGCGGTTTGTTGCATGCCGGTCATATTATTCATTTGACCGTTCGTCATGCCGACTTGACCGTTCATCGTCGGGTCGTTCATCATGCCGACTTGACCGTTCATCATCGGGTCGTTCATCATGCCGACTTGACCGTTCATCGTCGGGTCGTTCATCATGCCGACTTGACCGTTCATCGTCGGGTCGTTCATCATACCCGCTTGACCGCCCATCATCGTCGGGTCGTTCATCATACCCGCTTGACCGCCCATCATCGTCGGGTCGTTCATCATACCGGTATTCATTTGGCCGTTCATATTGTTTTGGCCGACCATCCCCATCGTTTGTTGCTGCATTTGCATTTGTTGCGTCGCGGCCGCGGCGTCGGGGTTGTCGACGTTGGCGAGAACGTAGAGGCCTTCGACCAACGTCGGGTATTCGTGTTGATCCATCTTAAATTCTTCGACGGCTTGGGTCAGCGTCTTGATTTTGACTTCGGCGGCGCGAATGAGGGCGCGTTTGTAGGAGTTCCAGACGGTCGTGCCCAAGATGCCGATGATGACGATGAGAATCGCCAACACGATCAAAAGTTCCAACAACGTAAAACCGGATTTCTTAGAATCCAACGACGCGACGCGTTTCATAACGGCCGTCTCCTTTATTAACTGTTCGTTCTTCTGGGGGGAAAATTCGCGCAATCCCTGCGCGACCGTCGACGGTCGAAATTCCGCGACGCGTTAAAATCGAATTTCGAGATTCGTTTTATTTCGCAAGGTTCGTAAGCGGCGCGGACGCGTTCTTGTTTCAAACGCGCCTCGCCGATACGATTATAACCTTTTTTCCACTTAAAGAAAAGAGCGGTTTTAACAGATATTTCGAAATTTATCGAAGAAACGGCTTTTTTTCGCCGAAAACCGGGGTTTGCGTCAATCGTAATCGACGTCCGGATGCACGTCGTAAACCTGCGACGGGAACGACCGCTGCACTTCCCAGCCGATCGGCCGCGTCGAAAGCGACTTCGGCCCGATATTCGCGTTCATGTAAGGGTCGCCGCCGTCCGGGAAGGTCGACGCGCGCATCGCCCGCTCTTGCGCCGACGGAGCGCGAAGCGTCGGGAACCAAAAGCGGTCGTTATTCGGATTTTCGTTGAGCGCCGCGCAACCGGAAAAACCGACGAGCGCTCCCGACGCAAGCGCCGCGAGAGCGCAAAAACGCGCTTTATATATTAATATTGACAAAAACGACTTTTTCGCCGTCCGATTCGCGTTTGCGGAGTCCGTTCGCATCGTCGCGTCCTTTCGTTGTCGAGCGTCTTTTTTTTCGAGCATTTCGACGTTTCGTCCGACGCCGCCGCGAACCGCTCGACCGCTTCTTCGGCGCCGTCGTCAAGGTTAACATCGACCGACGACGAAGCGCGCTCGAAGAAAACTTAATTTAGCGTATTTTTCCGAACGGCGCAAGGTTAAAAATTAAGTCGGTCGCGCCGGTTTTGCCGGTTTTTAAAAGTCGAGCGACAAAAATTACGTCGCGACGCCGGAAAAATTCCCGCGCGCCCCGCGTCGCTCCTCGGCTCGACCTAAAATTCCGAGTCGACGGTTTCTCCGCCGTTCGCGCAATTTTCCCCTCCGCCCCTTCCCGCCCATTTCCCCCGGTCGCGCCTTATGCAAATTTTTAACCGAACGTTAACGCTTCCCCAACGAGAAAAATCGGAAAAATTTCGCCGCTTTGACCGCGAACGCCTCGAAGCGCACCTCGCCGTCGCGCAATACGGCGCCTTCCGCCTAACCGACGCGATTCGCCCTTCGTTCGACTTGGCGATTATCCCGGAGGAAGGTTGGCGTTTCGACCGTTACGTCGACCCGGAAACCGGCGCGGGCGTCCCGGTCGCGATCGCGGCGGTCTCCCGCGAAAAGCTCTTCGACGCGTTTTTCGCGCTCCTGGACGGAATCGGAGGAACGGTCGACGTCGTCGTCGAGTCGAGCCACCGGCAAAACGGAACGCGCGATTCCTCGACTCGCGAAGGCCTCGACGCGCCGGTCTTGAAGAGCGTTTTTTGCGATTACGAAGACCCGCTGCTGAACGACGGATGCCTCGGCGTCGCCGTGTTGGACGCGGAACAACCGCTTGAAATTCAATTCGACGAACACAAACTCATAACGGTTTACGGCGACGACCTAAACGCCGCGGTCGCGACGTTCCGCCAATTCCGGGTTCCGCGCAAACCGACGATGCGTTTTTTGAACGAAGCGGAGCATATTCACGCGTCGCGCCAGTCGTATTGGCGAGCGTTCGACGCGCTAAAATTCGACCTCGGCGCCGAATGAACGAAAAAAAGGAAAAAATCGGAAATTTTTTCGAAAAAGCCCCTTCCCAAAACAAAAAAAAGCGCTAAGATATAATACGTAACGCGGAAGTGGCGGAATTGGCAGACGCGCTAGGTTGAGGGCCTAGTGGGAGTTAATCCCGTGAAGGTTCGAGTCCTTTCTTCCGCACTAAGCTCCGAGATCGCAAGGTTTCGGAGCTTTTTTTATTTCTTGTTCCTTCGTCGCCCGCCCTCTTTCTCGCCCTCTACTTAATCTTTGCGTCCGGCGCGCTCTTAACGCCGCCGTCGTAAGTTTGCGAGTCGACGGCTTTTCTTAATTGAATAAAACGCCCGTTTTAACGCTTGAAGAAACGAGAACAAAAAATTTTCAATATTTAACGAAAAAACCGAAAAAAGCCCCTTGTCAAACGCCGCGAATCGGTTAAAATAATACATGTAACGCGCGGAAGTGGCGGAATTGGCAGACGCGCTAGGTTGAGGGCCTAGTGGGAGTTAATCCCGTGAAGGTTCGAGTCCTTTCTTCCGCACTAAACTCCGGAATCGCAAGATTTCGGAGTTTTTTTATTTCTTGTCGTTCCGCGCCGACGTTTCCGGCCCTTGCGCGACCGCGCGTTTCACGTCCCGTCGTCGACGTTTTCGCCGAACCTTCTTTTTTCCCTCGGCGCCTTTTCGCTTCTCGCCGTTTTTTTTTCGCCGCGCCTTAAAAAAAGCGGTTCTTTTCGCGTCGTTCCCGCTCGGCTTCTTGCCGTCGCGTCAAAATTCGTTACAATGAAAGCGAAGCGCCGTCGCGGGTCGCCGACTCGCCGCGTTTTCCGCTCTTTCCCCTTTGACGAAAGCGAAACGAAATGAAACCGAAAATCGGCTGGATTGGAACCGGAGTGATGGGCGGCGCCTGCGCGTCGCGGTTGTTGGCGGCGGGATACGAAGTCGCCGTTTTTACGCGAACCCGTTCGAAAGCGGACCCGCTTCTCGCCGCCGGCGCCGTTTGGGCCGACTCTCCGCGAGCGGTCGCCGAACAAAGCGACGTCGTTTTCTCGATCGTCGGTTATCCGCGCGACGTTCGCGAAATTTTCTTCGGAACCGACGGCGTTCTTAGCGCTTGGTCGGACGGAGCCGTTTCGAACGCCGCGCCCGCCGGAACGTCCCGCAAAATCTTCGTCGACATGACGACCAGCTCGCCGGAACTCGCGGTCGAAATCGCCGACGCGGCGGCCCGCGCCGGATTCGACGCGCTCGACGCTCCCGTTTCCGGCGGCGACGTCGGGGCGAAAAACGGAACGCTCTCGATTATGGTCGGCGGTTCCGACGCGGCGTTCGAGCGGTTGGCGCCGATCTTCGCGAACCTCGGAACGAACGTTCGCCGTCAAGGCGGGCCCGGCGCGGGTCAGCGAACGAAGACGACGAACCAAATCCTCATCGCCGGGAATATGATCGGCGTCTGCGAAGCGCTCCTTTACGCTTACCGCGCCGGACTCGATCTCGACGCCGTTCTCGCGTCGGTTTCGTCCGGAGCGGCGGGAAGTTGGTCGCTGTCGAATTTGGCGCCGCGAATTTTGCAAGGAAATTTCGCGCCCGGTTTTTACGTCGAACACTTTGTTAAAGACTTGGGAATCGCGCTCGACGACGCGGAACGCCTCCGCCTTTCGCTCCCGGGCGTCGCGTTGGCGCGTCAACTTTACTTGGCGTTGATCGCGCAAGGCGGCGGACGATACGGCACGCAGGCGCTGATTAAAGCGCTGGCGACCCTTTCGAACGTCGACGCGTTCGCCGACGCGACGCGTTGACGTCCTCGCGCTTTCCGACGCAACCGCTTTCCCTTCCTTAACTCCGATTTCCCTCTTTTCCGAAAGGCATTCCAATGACCGACGAAAAAGACCGCTCGAACGACGTTTGGAACGTCCCGAACGTTTTAACGATGGCGCGAATCGTTCTCGCGCTGATTATGTTCGCGCTGATACCGTTCAAATTTTACGCGACCGCGCTCGTTCTGTTCGTTATCGCCGCGCTGACCGACTTCGTCGACGGTTGGTGGGCGCGCCGCTTCAACCAAAAGACGCAGTTCGGCCGCATTATGGATCCGTTCGCCGACAAGCTCCTCGTTTGCGGGACGTTCATTTACTTCGCGGCGATTCCGGAGCTGCACGACGTCCGCCTCTTCGCGAATCCGGACGCTTGCGGCTGTCCGCTCGCGAAGATTCCGCTCGGCTTGGCGACTTGGATGGTCGTCGCGATCGTTTTCCGCGAAATGTTCGTTACGGCGCTCCGCTCGATGGTCGAAGCGAAGGGCGGCGACTTTTCCGCGAAATGGGTCGGCAAATGGAAGACGACGCTTCAATGTATCGCGCTCCCGCTCGGCTTTGTTTATTTAATTATTTTGGAACGCGGCGGCGAAGAGGCGATTCCGGTCGCGTTGTCGGCGGCGTTCGTCGTTTTGCTTTACGCGGTCGTCTATTTGACGCTGTACTCCGGTTGGATTTACGTCAAAGCCGCGACGAAGCCGATCGAAGCGCCCCAAGCCGACGCGCCGTCCGACGCCCGTTGAACCGACGAATCGGTCGAGAGCGACGCTTGATTTTACCGACCGCCGCTCTTTCTCGTTTCGCGCCGAACCCGAAATCGCTCGGGTTCTTTTTTTTCCTTTTTTTCTCCGCTTTTTCCCGATGAATTTTTTAACGCCGTCTTTTTTCGGTCTCGCTCCGCTTTTCGGCGCCTTCGACGCGTCGACCGCCGCCTCGCCCCTTTGGCTTGCCGCGCCGATTTTATACTTCGCGTTCCTTTTCGGTTCGCGTCGACTTGTCGGCGACGTTTTCCGAAACGCGTCCCCGGCGCAGTCGCCGAAACGCCTTGTTCCTTGGAGCGTCGGAACGGCGTTCGGCGTTTTTGTTTGCGGCGCGATTCTCTTCCCTCTCTTCGCCGCCAACGCGGTTTCGATCCTTCCGAAAAGCTGGTTCCCCGACTTCGCGAGCGTTGAAGTCGTCGCCCCGAACGCCTCCGACGGCGCGACCGACGGCGCGACCGACGACGCGACGGAAACCGTCGAAACCGCCCAAGAAAGGAACCTCGCGACGCAGCATCCGCTCGCTCGACTCCTTATCCGTTCTCGCTCGACCCCTTGGGCGTTCGAAACGCTTCTCCTTTGTTTTTTCGTCGCGGTGATCGCCGCGCCGTTCGCCGAGGAATTTCTCTTCCGCGTTCTCCTCCAAGGAACGTTCGAAAATTACGCGCTTCAAGCGGTCTTGCCCCCGCCCGGAACGCCGCGCCGCCCCTTCGCCGACGCGGCGCCGTCCGAAGCCGACCCAATCGCGTCCGCCGCCGTTCCTTCGACCGCCGCGACGACGACCGCCGACCTTTCCGTCGACGCGACCGTTCCCGCCGTTCCAAGCGCGACCGAATTTCGTTGGACGGACCCGACGACGCCGATGGAACGTCGCGCTTTTTATCTTCGTTCGGCGTTTGCGATTCTTCTCCCGGCTTTTATTTTCGGCTTGATACACGCGGGCGCGCCGGAAACGCCCGAAGAGGCCCGCGATCCGGAAACGCTAAACAGGCTTTTCAAAACGATACTTGCCGCCGGACTCGCCAACGTCGCGACGCTCGCGGTCGGTCTTTTTTTCCTCCGTCGTTCGGCGGGCGCGACGACCGGCGACGTCGGGCTCGGTCCCGAATTCACTTACAAAGCCGGGCGTTGTTTCGCGTCGTTGCGGCGTTTCGCGCTCGACTTTTATCGGGGCGCCGCCGTTTTTGCGTTTATCGCGCCCGTTGTTTTCGGCGCGAACGCGGCGCTCCGTTCCCTCTTCCCGAACGCGATCGTCGACCCGCTCCCGATTTTTCTTTTCGCGTTGGCCGAGGGCGTCGTTTATTGGCGCATTCGCCGTTACGCGACGGTCGTCGGCATGCACGTCGCTTTGAACGCGACGAGTTTCGCGCTTCTTTGCGCTTCCCTTTAACGACGGCGCCGACGCGTTTCCGGCGTTTCCCCGACGATGTTTCACGTGAAACGTCGTTTCGGGCCGGCGGCGAAGCGCGTTCTTTTTCTCGTTCGTCGTTCTTCCTTAACGCAAGAAACAAAAAACGACGCCCGTTAAGAGCGTCGTTTTTTATCGTTTTCTTTACCGTCGAACGCCGTTCTCTCTTTGGAGAGGTCGGCGCCCGCGTCTCTTCTTTATCCGGCGACTAGAACGCCAACGCGCCGAGAGTTTGACGCGGAACCGTCCGAATCGCGTCGACAAAGTTATGTCGCTTGCCGAGCGCCGGATTCGAATTAACGTTGAACGTTTTTCCAACGGCGTTCGGGAAGACGCCGACGCGAATCGGCGCGACGCCTTGCGCGTCGGAGCGCGTTTCGGAAACGTGTCGATAATATTTCAACGCGACGTCGGTCGGATTGTAAACGTTCAGGGCTTCGGTCGGCAAGGTCGCGCCGCGCCCGTAAACGCCGCGCGGTTCGAAAGAGCCGAGGTCGCAAGCGGCGGCGACGAGAATTAACGCGATCTTTCGTTCGGCGACGCCCGTTTCGTTCGCGTCGATTTCCGCGTCGATTTCGACGGCGGCGACGGAGTCGGCGACGGACGTTCCGGAAACCGCGAACGCGAAATCTTCGTTTTCGTCGAATTCCAAATCGACGACGTTTCCGCCGGTCGACGTCGCGAGCGTTTGCAACGCGGAGCCGACGACGCGCGCGCCGAAGCTGAACCCGACGAGCGCGAGGTCGCCGTTCGGGTCGAGTCCGGCGAGGAATCGACCGAGCGCTTTGCCGCTGTAATCCGCCAAAAACGCTTTCTCTTGCGCGTCGATTCGAATGCGCGGCGTTTCGCGCTCGGAGTTCCATTTCCAAACGACGAGGCGGAACGGACGTTCGGCGCCGACGCTTTGACGCGCCGCGTCGAGCGACGCTTTAAAGGCGACGGCGTCTTGGG
>JAZQAP010000466.1:0-9377 GCA_045545275.1 Thermoguttaceae bacterium
AAGCCGGACTAACGGAGCGAGCCGCGGCGGAAGTAAACGTTCATAACGCGGAGTTGACGGGGGCGGAATTCGACGTCGGACGCGGGACCGGTCGGCGATTCGAGCGAGCGATCCGTTTGTCCGCCGTTAAAATCGACAAACTCGACGCGTTCGATCGGAAGAGACGCTTTTAACGTCGTCGTCGTTTTCGCTCCGACCGTTTCGAGCGCCGTCAACCGAACGCCGACGAAATCGCCGGACGCGTCCAAAATCGACCGCCGCTCCAAAATTTGAACGTTTCCGACGCTCGACGAGAAAGGCGTCGCCGCGATGCGTTTCGGCGAAGGAACGTCGGCGAGCGTAAAGGGCGGAACGTCGGCGAATTCAAGCGCGGTTCGGTGCGGGCGTTCGAGGTCGACGCCGACGCCGAAGCGGAAACGACGGCGCGTTTCCCCCGCCGGAATCAAGACGGCGTCGAGCCGCGTGTCGCCCGCGCGTTTAAAATAGGGGAGTCCGGCGGATAATACCGTTATTCCGATATTTTCCTCGCTCCGAACGTCGACGCATTCCGGCGCTTGCAGATAATCGCGCCCCGTCCAAATGAGCGTCGCGCCGACGCCGCCGTAAAGATCGGCGAAACCGTCTTTCCAAGCGAAACGAACGCCGTAATAGCTTTCCCAAGGCGCCCCGTTTGCCGAAATTAACGGCGTTATTTCCGCGTCGACCTCGATAATCCGGCTTTCGCGACGAATCGTTAAAATTTGCGTAAAGGTCGCCGCTTTCTCGCCGTTTGGCGCGACGAGCCGCCCGTCGATTCGCAAGCGCCCGAGCGCCGGGCCCGACGCGAGAACGGAAATTTTATCGGCGGCGGAAACGGTGTATCCGTAACAGGAATCTTCCGGCGAACGGCAATCGTCGCGACGGAGCGACGCCGGAAGTTTCAGCGCGACGTCCCAAGCGAAACGATTCCCGCGGCTCGGATGACGAAGCAAGCCGTTCGAAACGACCGGCGCGTCGACGTTGAAAGTCGTTAAGCGGCGAACGGAACCGGTCGTCGGGTCGACTTTAATTTCAAAATATTCGTTGCGTAAAACATAATAACGCTCGATTTCCTTCGCCGAATAACGTTGTTCGACGTATTCGACGAGCGCGGAACGGGGTGTCGATTTGGCGTTCGCGGCGTTTTCGCCTTCGTTCGACGCGTCGGAATCGGTCGAACCGGACGCGCCGCCGCGAAGTTTGGCGGCGAATTGACGGAAAAGCGAATTTTTGCGCTTCGACGCCGCGTCGGCGGAGGCGGAATTTGCGGACGACGCCGGTTTTGCCGCCGCTTGGAGGGGCTCGTCGTTTTCGAGCGCCGGAAAGTCCGCCGGGTCGAACGCGCCGGTTTCGAAGGTCGGACGATTAAGGAAACGATATTCGACGCCGGGCGTTTTCGGAATCCAATACGAGCCGGTCGGCGGTAGGGTCGCGATATGTTGGCGAAGCCCGTCGGGGCCGGCAAAAGAGCGCAGTTGGAAGCCGAGTTCCGCCGCTTCGGCGCGCCGTTCCGCGTCGTCGGTCGAGTCGGTCGTTTGACCGCCGAGCGTTTGGGCGGTTTGGGAAGATTGGGCGGTTTCCGATTGCGGAACGTCGGCGGTTCGGCGCGTTTCCCAAACGACTTCCTGCGCGGTCGCCGCCGAATTGACGAAGAGAAAACCGTTTGAATTTTCTCCTTTTGCCGATTTTAACGCCGCCGCGAGATAGCGGGCCGCCGCGTCGAGCGTCGCGTTTTTTTCCGCTTCCAGCTCGACGAGCGTCGCGTCAAGATCGGCGGTTTTGGCGGCTTGCGCGTTTTCAGTTGTTTGGGCGGTTTGCGTCGCCGACGGGGTTTTGGCGGCTTGCGCGTTTTCGGCGGTTTGAGCGGTTTGCGTCGTCGACGCGTTGTCGGTTGTTTTGGCGGGCGATTCGACGTCCGGAACAAGAAAACGAGCGTCGAGTTCGTCGAGCGTCGCCGCGACGCGGGTCGAAAGACGCGTCGACGCGTCAAGATAAGCGGAAAAAAGCGAGTTTAACGCCGCGTCGTCCCGTTTCGCTTTGAGCGTCGCTTCGCGAACGGTCGCTTCGAGTCCGTCGAGCGCCGAAAGAATCGCGCCCAAACGTCGGCGCCGAGGCCAGTTCGAAACCAAATCGGGGCGTTCGCGGCGCGCCGAACGGGTTAAGAAGTTCGTCTTGAATTGGTCTTTAACGAATTTTTCCTTGTCGCCGGCGCCGCGCGTTACCTCGAAATATTCGTTAAAGTCGTAAAACTTGCCCAAAACCGGCGAATAACGGTCCATTCGGAAGAAGTCGCTCAGCCAACGCGACCCCTTGCCCGGGCGGCGCTCGAAAACGATCGAGGTCGCGTCGTCGGAGTAATACGAGTTGCCGATCCGCTCGGGAAGTTGCAAAATCTCTTCGCTTTCCGCCGCGTCGAGCGGTTTTTTGCAGAACGCGGCGACCGTCGAACCGTCCCGACCTTGCCAAAGGAAACGCGAACGGTCGGTCGGCTTCTCGAGGAGCGTCCAACCGTCCCGAGTTCGAGCGAACGCGGCTTCGTATCCCGTTAATTTAAGGAGTTGGGGTAAAATTTGCGCGTAACCGGCTTCGCGGCGAGCGAAAATTTTCGGCGCCGTCCCGAACGCGTCGAGATAAGCGGCGCGACCGGCCAAGAGCGTTCGAACGATTTCCAACGGCGATTGGAGGTAAAGCGGGCCTTCCCATTCGTCGCCTCCGATTAAGATTGTCCGTTTTGCCTCGACTTCCTCTTTTAACAGCGCGAATGTTTCCGGGTAACGGTCGCGGCAAATTTTGAGGAGCGGAACCGGCAGGACGACGTTCGATTTCTCGTCGCGACGGCGTTGGAGGCGGAGCGCGTCGGGAAGAGCGGTCGCAAAATCTTCCTCTTCGACCCAGGTTAACTCAAGAAGTTTCGTCGCGGTCGGGAAGAAGTACTCCTTCGCTTGCGTCAACAGGTCGAACGCCTTTTGCAGGTTCGTTTCGCGCTCTTCGACGTTTCCGGACATATGCGCCTTCGCCGCGTCGACGACTCGCGAATCGAAACTTTGCGAGTCCAAATTGCTCATATAACGCAGTTTGCGCGTCAGCAACTCTTCGAGGAAACAAATTAACCCGAGCGAAAGGAAGGTTTCCGATTCTTCGTCGCCGATCGGCGCGTCGATTCCGAGTTTTTCGAACGCGACGCGCAAAATTTCGTCGCGGTCTTCGACGTCGCGGATGAAAATCGCGCCCGCCTCTTCCGCCGATTTTACCCAGCTTCTCGAAAGGATGCTCTCGGCGCAAGGCGGAACGACGACAAGACGCGGCGTTAAGCCGAACGTCGGACTTCCGGCGGGTTCCCAACGCGGCGCGGCGTCAAAATGGGCGACTAACGCGGGATGGTAAAGCGCCGACCAAGCGGAAAAGATCGCGTCGACTTCCGAAGATTTGCGATAAAGGGAAAAATCCTCAAAACTGTAACTGGGAAGGAGCGAAAACATAAGCTGCCTAACGGAAAAATAGGAGGAATCGGCAAAATGGGGAAGATAAATGTCGCGTCAAAACGAAAAGCGAAGAATAGCGCGACGTAAAATAGAAAACGAACGCCGTTTTGTGCGGACGTCGGCTCCGTTCTTCGCGTTCGCTCGTCAAAAACGCGTTCGGACGACGGCGAACGTAAACAAAAATCGACGCGACGAACAAAAAGTCGCGCCGCGTCGATTTTTCAACCGTTCGACGGAATCAACCGTTCAACAGGTCGGCGATGTAGAAACTGCCGTAAGTATGCACGCGGCATTTCGGGTGCAATTCGGCGGCGAGTTCTTTGTTGTATTTAAGAATGTCGCCGAGCTGTTTCTTTTCGCCGTTGACTTCGACCGGAACGCGGTGCAGGTAAGGGGACGTGTCGAGCCCGCCGCTGCGCCAAAGAACGCGAGCGCCCGGCGTCGCCGACTTCAGAATCGCGTCCCATTCGGCGATTAACGCGTCGAACAGCTTGTCGGAGAGCCAGTCCATATGGTCGAGGAGGACGAAACGGCTGATTTTCACGTCCGGATTTTCGCGCAAGAAACCTTCGACCGTGTTCGTGCGAACGACGACGTTGTCGACCGCGCCGGCTTTCAGCGTTTCGAAACCGCTCTTTTCGAGGTATTCCGGGCAGCAGGTTTTCGTGTAACGCCCGGTCGCGTACAGGCGCCAGAAGTAGTTGTCTTGAATCGGGAGAACGCCGAAAATAGCGTCGAGGCATTCTTGGACGAACGGAACGAGTTGACCGTAAGTCTTTTCGATTTGCTTGCGTTGGTCTTTCGGAACGCCGACCATCGACATCGTCGAGTCGCGGTTGACGATGAAACGCATCAGCGGCGACCAGAACTTGTCGCGGACTTCGCCCCAAATTTTTTGTTGCTCTTCAAGCGTCGGGGCGTTGATCAACGCGTCGACTTGCGGACGCATCCCGCGGAGATTGACGAGGCGGTTGATCCACTTCGCCAAGTAGCCGGACGTGCCGCAGAAATAATAGGACTTCGCCTTGCCGTCGAAGAACTTTTTGATATTTTCGTCCCAATATTTTTGCGACGATTCCGACAAGTGCGCGCGGAGTTTGTCGCGATAAATTTGACGAACGCCCGGAAGGCGGCCTTCGCCGAAGAGTTGGAAGAAGGTTTCGTAATCCAGCTCTTTAATCCCGGCGATTTTCAGCTCCAACACCGCGTTTTGACGATAGTTCATATCGACGGCGTAAACGCGGTTCAGCCCTTCGATCGCGTAAGAAAGCGCGTTGCAACCGGCCGACGTGATGACGAGAAGATTGTCTTCCGGCGTCAGTTCGAGCGCGACTTTGTCGAGGCGCGGGTCTTCCCAGCAGGTGTTGTAAACGAGATTGTTGCCGTGTACGGCGGCGAAGACTTTCCCGCTAATCCATTCAGCGAACGCTCCCATATTGTCGATTCCTGTTCTTTTTCTAAAATCGTTGAACGATTGCTATTATTGTTTGATAGGTCGGCGCCGACGGCGCGCGAACGATAAGGCGAACGAAAATCGACGCTTTCCGCGAAACGCTCAAACAACCCTTGGGACGGGAGCGAACGCAACCTTTGCAAGCGGAAATTCCGGGGCGCGAAATTCGTCGAAATAAAACTCTATTTTATTCTATATCAACCGCGCGTCGACAAACGACGGGGCGCGATTTAGACGATTTTAAAAAATATTTAGTCGAATTTTCGTTAAAATCGTTCGAGTTCCGCTATCTTGACGCGTTGCCGTTCGTCGCGAACGGAGCGGGAAAGGCGAAGCGTTCGAGCGCGGTTCGGCGAGCGATTAACGACCGACGCGAGTCGAAACGCCTCGATTGAAGGCGCGAACGCGTTCGTCGAGCGCGTTCGGCGTTTTCGTTCGGCGGTCTTCGCGAACGGCGTCGTTTTGGCGACGGCGGCGGTCGTCCGGAGCGCGGCCCCGGGTCGCGTCGACCGGTTCCGAAGCGTCCGGCGCGTCGAGACCGAGATTTTCAAGCGCTTGCAAATATTCGACTTTCGCGCTCTCGTCCCCCGCTTCCGCCGCCGCTTTCATCGCCTTCCAACGTTCGAGGAAGGCGCGGAGCTGTTCGTCCGTCCAACCGAGTTCGTCGAGGATTCGCCGGTCGACTTTCTCCTTAAGAACGTCGTCGAGATAGTCGAGAACGAGGTTCGTCGCCGCCTCCGCGTATTGGAGGCGCGGCGCGTCCGCTCCGGCGAGCGACGCTTCGTCCGGGCCGAGTTCGCCGAGACCGGAGCCGCCCCCGCCGCCGCGTTTCCCCGACGGCGAGTCGCCGCCCGCGCCGATCGAACCTTCTTTTTCCTCTTGCGAACGGGGCCCGGTCGACGGCTTGTTTCGGTCGGACGCGGAACCGCCGCCGTTTTTATCGGCGTTTTCGTTATTTTCGTTGGAACCGGTCGCGTCGGACGCCGAATCGTTCCCGCCGTTCCCTCCGTCGAGCGCGTCGCTTGGGATTTCGTCGAGGTTGGACGCGCTTTCATTTTGTCCAGTTTCTCCATTTTCGCCGTTTTCGTTCGCCGTCGGGTCGCGATCCGGTTCCGACGCGCCGTTCGGGCCGGTTTCGGCGTTGTTCGCGCCCTTTAACTCTTGCGCGTTCGGGGCGACGTCGGTGCCGTTTCGGGCGAAATTTTCGAGCGGATCGGCGAGAACGTTCGCGTCTTGGGGAGCGCCGTTCGGGTTTTCCGGCGCGTCGTCGGGGGCGGTTTGCGCTAAATAATCGTTCGTATTCGGGGCGACTTCGCCGTTTTCGCGTTGGGCGTTCGGGTCGATTTTCTCGGGATTTCCCGCGCCGAACCGCCCCGCGTTCTCGCCGGGGCGCGCGTCGCTCGTTCGATTCGGAAGGGGACGGCGTTCGTTCGACTTTTCGCCGTCTTCGCGATCTTCGCCGGACTCGCCGTTTTCGCCCGTTTTCGGATTTTCGCCGTCTTCTTCGTTTTCGCCGTTTTGCGCGTCGTTCGGAGATTTCCCTTCTTGCGCGTTTTCTCCGTTTTGCGGATTTTGCCCGGAATCCCCGCCTTCCGGCGACTTGACGTTCGATTCGGAACCTTGCGCGCCGGATTCGGCGTTTTCGCGTTCGGAACGGATGAAGTCGAGCGCTTTTTCGAACGCGTCGCCGGGGTTCGCCTCCGGATCGACCGACTCGGGGGCGCCGGGAGCGGGAGACGACGCGTCGTCGGTTTGCGCGTTTTCTCCGTTTTGCCCAGGTTCGCGGCTTTGCTTGTTTTGACTGTTTGAACCGTTTTGCGGATTTTGCTCGGTTTGTCCGCTTTGTTCGGAAGCGTTCGAGTCGTCGCCGTTCGACGCGTCGGAAGCGCCGCCTTGTTCGGTCGCGCCGTTTTCTTCGCCTTGTTGATTTTGCGCGTTTTGTCCGGACTCTCCGCTTTCTCCGCCTTGCTGATTTTGCGAGTCTTGGCCGGCTTGCTCGTTTTGTTGATTTTGTCCGGTTTGACTTTTTTCGCCGTCTTGCCCGTTTTCTCCGTTTTGGGGCGTTTCGGATTCGCCGCCTTCTTCTCCGGTTTGCTCCGATTCGCTATTTTGACCGGATTCGCCGCCGGTTTCTTGCCCGTTTTCGCTATCTTCTCCGGCCTCCGGTTCCGCGTCGGGCGACGACGGGTTCGCGACCGGTTCGCCGACGACGAAAAGGAGCTTCTCCGTCGACGCGACGTTCGCTTCCGGTTCCTTCGAGTCGAGCGCTTCGACCCAATATTCGACTTCGTCGCCGACTTGGAAACCGAGTTCCGCCGGAACGAACGCGCCGGAAAGGACGTTCGAGCCGACGAACGGCGTCGGGCCGGTCGAGTAATCGGCGTTCGTTTGCGCCGAGCGGGAACGGAGCGGCAACGCGATCGGCGCCGGGGTCGCGCGGGCCGCCGACGCGCCTTCGTCGAGGTCGCGAATCGCCGTTCGAACGCGAACGGCGCGGAGTCCGAAGTCGGGGTCTTCCGCTCGAACTTGGAAGCGAAGCGCGTCGTTAAGCGCCGTCGTCGAACCGCTTTCCGGGGCCGATTCCCAACGAATCGTCGGCGGAACGTCGGCGAGCGTCTCGACCGAATAATCGCGAGCGTCGCGGTTGCGTTGACCGTCGACGTCGATCGAAAGGAGGCGGTAAGAGGTTAACGCCGGAACCTTTTCCTTCGCGTCGGCGGTTCGCAAAACGGACGACGTTCGCTTCCAATCGAGCCGGAACTCGAACGTCGCGAGACGCGGGTTGTCGGGCGAAATTTGCATCTTCGCGCCCTTCGACTCGTCGCCGTTCGGGAGGAAAAGCGCGCTTTCGAGCGGCGAATTCGAGCGAGCGACGATCTCGACCGTCGTTCCTTCGACGGCGCGAACGTCCCCTTGGTTGGCGAACGTTTGCGGCGTTAAACCGGTATAATCGGGAAATTTTAACGTCGTTTTTTCGACTTGGAAGGTCGGACGCGGCTTGACGTCGACGCGGTAAGTCGGCGAAACGCTTTCGAAACGCCCCCCTTTGCCGACGACGACGCGGTACGTCAGCGGCTCCGAAAAACCGTCGTCGTCGTCCGGGAAACGGGCTTCGAAACGGGACGCGCCGACCGGTTTCATCGGAACGCGCAAGTCGACGAGCCGCCCGTCTTCCGTCGAGTAAAAAATTTCGACCGGAAGGGAACCGGCGCCGTCGATTTTGGCCGCGACGTCGAGAAAATCGCCTTGGTAAACGGTCGCGTCGCCGGGGGAAACCTCTTCGAGCGCGACCGCCTGCGGGCGTTCGATCGCCGCCGTCGGAGCGACGATGCGACCGACCGACGCGAACGGACTCTTCGGCGAAAAAACGGAATAAACGGCGCAAACGGCGACGACGACCGCGAACGCGACGCCCCAGCGAATCAGCCCGGAACAGTCGACGAGCGTTTCCGACGGCGCCGACGCGGCCCGATTCGCCGCTTGGAGCGCGACGCCGCGCAAAATTGACGGATCGACGGCGTTAAAGTCGTCGGAACCGTTTGAGTCGGCGGCGTCTTGCGCGTTTTCTCTGTTTTGCTCGGTTTCTTTGTTTTGCGTCGTTTGCGCTTTTTGCGACCGACGGCGCGCGTCGGCGGCTTCGCGGCGGAGTTGGAGCCAACTGATCGCCGAGTTGTGCGGGTCGTTCCAACTTTCTTCGAGAATTTTGGCGGCGTAAAGGGGCGCGATTTGGCGGCGCAAAATCGGAACGAGCCGGACGACGAAGTAAAGCGTCGTCGACGCGACCCAGCAAAGCGCGAAAAGGAGCCGTCCGCGCGGCGACAAGCCGTTCGCCAAGACCCAATGGTCGAGCAAAACGCCGACGAAAAGAACGCCGAGCGCGAGCGTCGCGAACGCGCAAAACGCCGTCGTTAGGTCGACGCGGCGAACGGCGGCGCGAGCTTGCGCGACGCGTTCGAGAAGCGCTTTTTCGGCGCGACGGGCGTCGGCGTCGTTGAAATCGGGCGTTGGGGAGGCGGGCGCGGGCATTCGGAAACTCCAAATCGGAACGAAAATCGGGAAGCGCGGACGGCGTTGAATAAAAGCGCGAAAACGGGTCGAAAACGCAACAAGGCGGCGCGGAAAGAACGGCGGCGGAACGGCGCGGCGTCGACTTTTGCGCTCTTAACGATTTTATCGGATTAACGCGTTTTCGGCAAGGGCGTTTTTCGGCGCGTCGACGACGAAACGCGGGTTGTTCCGACGTTTTTTTTCCGCTTATTTTGAAAAAAATCGCGCAAATTTTCGCGAAATTTTCCTCTTGGCTTTGACAAAACCGCCGATTATAAGAAAATAACGGCGGAAAATTGTTTCGCGTTCGCTTTTCGGTTCGACGCGAAAACGTTAAATTGCGCAATTTAAGTTCTTGACGGTGAAACGGTGAAAAT
>JAZQAP010000467.1:0-1922 GCA_045545275.1 Thermoguttaceae bacterium
GCGTTTGTCGAATCGGAATCGACGACTCCAAGTTCCTCAGGAGTCGACGCTTACGCCGCCGAATTTGCCGACGTCGACGCGATTCCTCCCGCCGAATCGACTCCTTTTGACGCGCCTTCCCCTCCCGCCGCCGACGCGGACGACGCCGACGCCGCGAACGCGTTTCCGTTTTTCGACGCGACGCTCTTCGGCGACGCCGCGTCGCCCTTCCAAATCGACGCCGACGCGTCCCCGTTCCGACTCGGCGGCGGTTCCCCTCCGTTTCGCCTCCCCGACGCGGAGGCCAACGGCGGCGTCCAAATATTCGAAATCCCGGAAACCAACGCGACGCGCTTCGGACTCCTCTCCGCGCCCAATTTCGGACCGGAAACCGCTTCAAACGCGACGCCGGAACCCGAACCCGACGCGCTCCTTTTCCCCGGCCCGACCAAGTCGTTAAACGCCGACGTTGAAACGGTTAAACTCGACCCTTATTTCTCGCGCAGTCCGTCGAGTTGGGCGACGACGTCGATCCGCGAAGGCCGAAATTCCCTCTTCCAAAGCGTCGGTTTCGAAGCGTCGAACGCCGCCAATACCGGCGCCCTTCGTTGCGGTTTGCTCGAAACGCGCGCCGACGTAACGCTCGGGCTCCCTCTTCCGACGGTTCAAACGCCGCTCCTCGTTTCGCCGACGTTCGCTTGGACGCAAATCGAGACGCCGGAAGACCTCCCGACGCCGTTCGACGACAAAATTTCGCTCTTTTCGCAAGGGTTGGCGTTCCAATATTACGTCCCGCTGAACGAACGGCTCCTGATTAACGTCAACGTCAACGCTTTTTACAACACCGATTATCATTCGAACGCGTCCGACGCTTGGTTTTTCAACGGTTACGCGGCCCCCGCTTGGAAAATCAACCCGCGAACGAACCTTCTTTTCGGCGTTTATCACAACAACGCGGCGGAAACTTGGAAGACGATTCCGGTCGGCGGGCTCGTTTGGAAACCGCGCGACGACTTCTACTTAGAAGCGATGATTCCTTATCCGAAAATCGCCAAGCGCGTCGATTTAGGCGTCGTCGACGAAAACATTAACGCTTCCCCGCACTGGATTTACGTCGCGGGCGAAGTCGGCGGCAATATTTGGGCGTTCGAAACCGTTTCCCTCGACGACGTCGCCTCCCGTCCGTTCGCGACGCCAAACGTCGACGCCGAACTCGCGACGCTCCGGCGCGACGCAATTTGGGCCGGTCGGCAAGCGCGCGTTCGCTATTTCGACTTCCGAATTTTCGCCGGAATCGAAACGAAAACCGGGCGCGACGTCGACTGGGCGCTCGAAGGCGGCGTCGCGTTGGCCCGCGAACTAACGATTCAAACGATCGACGAAGGCCCCGAATTTAATCGCCGATACACGCCGAACGCCGTCGGAATCGTTCGGTTCCGCGCGAGTTATTGACCGCTCGACGCGTCTTCGCTAAACCGCCTATTTTCCCCGTTCCGTCCGACGCGACGCAAAATCGACGGGGGCGTGAAAAAAAACGCGAAATCGGATATAATAAAGCAACGAGCGCGATTCGCCCGACGTTCGGCGCCTCGCCGCGACGCGCTCTCGTCGCTTGGGACGGTTAAGCGCGCTTCCCAAACGCCGCGTTTTTCCTAATTTAACGCCGTCGCAACCGCCTAAAACTCCCAGTCTCTCCATTCCCTCAACCGAACGCCGTCGCGCCGACCGGCCGTTCGGAGAAAGCGCAACGACAATGAGCGACCTTTTTTACATCGACCCGAGCGAACGTTCCGCCTTAGCCGACGGCGTCGCCGTTTTGACCGGCTCCGAAGCGCGCCACCTGACGAAGGTGTTGCGTCAAAAAGTCGGCGACGAAGCGACCCTCTTCGACGGAACCGGCAAAGAATACCGTTGCGAAATTATCTCGATCGCGAAAGAACGGG
>JAZQAP010000468.1:0-16133 GCA_045545275.1 Thermoguttaceae bacterium
CCTATTCCCCCTATCTTTTCAAAAGCGCAAAAATTCAAAATCTCTCTTGCCGCGCCGAGTTCAATTTGTTAAATTTTAACGGGCCCGGCCTCCTTTTTTTCATTTTACCTTTCTACGTCGGTTGCGAACGCGCGTTCCAACCGCTTTATACGACGCTATGACGCACCAAGAAGCTCGCCAAGAAATCGAACGTTTGACCGCCGAAATCCGGCGCTGCGACCGCCTTTATTTCGTCGAAAACGCGCCCGACCGCCCCGACCACGAATACGACGCGCTCGTTAAAGAATTGCGGCAAATCGAGTTAGCGCACCCCGACCTTGTTTCGCCGAACAGTCCGACGCGGCGAATCGGCGAAAAGCTCGAAGGAAAAGCGGAGGTCGTTCAACACGCGACGCCGATGCTTTCGATTGAAAACGTTTACTCCGACGGCGAATTGTTCGAGTTCGTCGAGTCGGCGCGAAAAGCCGCAAGCCGGCCGCTCGCTTGGGTTTGCGAACTTAAAATCGACGGAGTCGCGGCGTCGCTGATTTACGAAAAAGGCGTTCTAACCCGAGCGTTGACCCGCGGCGACGGCGTTTTCGGCGAGATCATCACCTCGAACGTCCGAACGATTCGCGACGTTCCGTTGAAACTCTCCGGCGATTTCCCCGATTATTTGGAGGCGCGCGGCGAAATTTATATGACGAACTCGAATCTCGACCGCCTCAATCGCGAAGGCGCCGAACGCGCCCGAGCCGCCGGCAAAGAGTTCAAACCGTTCGCCAACCCGCGCAACCTGACGTCCGGAACGCTAAAGCAGCTCGATCCCAAGGTTTGCGCCGAACGCAACCTCCGTTTTTTCGCGCACTCGACCGGCTCCGATCCGACCGCCGTCGCGTCGACGCACTTCGAGTTTATGCGGAAATTGCGCGAGTTCGGACTCCCAACCGCGCCGCTCGCCAAGCGTTTCGAGACGTTTGAAGAAGCGTTCGCTTACGTTCAAGAAATGCGCGAAAACCTTGCGTCGCTTGACTTTGAAGTCGACGGGATCGTTCTCAAAGTCGACGATTTCGCCGCCCGCGCCGAGATCGGTTCGACCTCGAAGTTTCCGAAATGGCTCGTCGCTTGCAAGTTCGAAAAGTACGAAGCGCAAACGAGCGTCCGCGAAATCGTCGTCCAAATCGGCAAATCGGGCGTCGCTACCCCGGTCGCCGAGCTGGAACCGGTCGAAATCGCCGGAACGACCGTTTCGCGAGCGACGTTACACAATATCGCGTTTATCGAAGAGAAAGACGTCCGGGTCGGCGACGCGGTCGTCGTCGCGAAAGCGGGCAAAATCATCCCTCGGGTAATGCGCGTCGAGTCGTATTTGCGACCGCAAAATCCGGAACCGCCGCGCTTTAGATTTCCGGAACGTTGCCCGAGTTGCGATTCGCCGCTTGTTCGCGACCAACAGGAAGTTTCGAAACGGGACGAAACCGGCGCGCTCGTAAAGGTCGACGGCAAAACGGTTAAGGAGTTTGTCGACGGTTCGTTCATCCGCTGCCCGAACCCGGAATGTCCGGCGCAATTCCGCGAGCGGTTGGCGTTTTTCGCGTCGAAAGGCGCGATGGACGTCGACGGAATCGGCGCGTCGCTCGTCGAGCGGTTGACGTCCCCAATCGCAATCGACTTGTTTAACGAAGAGCCGCCGCTCGTCCGCTCGTTCGCCGACCTTTACCGCTTGACGCCCGAACGCCTTATGCTGCTCGACGGCGTTAAAGTCAAATCGGCCAACAACTTAACCCAAGCGATTCAAGAAAGCAAAACGCGCGGTCCGGCTCGGCTCTTGACGGCGCTTTCGATACCCGGCGTCGGCGCGCAAACGGCCAAAGACCTCGTCAAAGACTTTCGCTCCATCGACGCGATGCTCGAAGTCGATTCGGCGGAAGCCTTTACGGCGACCGAAAACGTCGGCGAAATTTTAGCGCAAAACTTGTTCCAATTCTTCCGGTCGGAAGCGGGCCGACGCATTATCGCGGAGCTTAAAGAACTCGGACTCGAAACCGCGCTCCCGGCGCTTCCGGAGTCCGAAAACGGCGAAAACGGTTTTGAAAACGACCTCCCGCTTAACGGAAAAACAGTTTGCGTTACAGGAACACTAAACCGTTACGACCGCGTTAAAATCAAAGAAACGATCGAAGCGAACGGCGGCAAGGCGGCCTCGAGCGTTTCCAAAAAGACGACGTTCGTTCTCGTCGGCGCGAAACCGGGTCAGTCGAAAATCGACAAAGCGGCGGAACTCGGCGTCCCGACGATTACCGAAGAGGAGTTTGAAGCGATGATCGGCGCCGCCGACGCGCCCGGTTCCGACGACAATCCGGAATCCAACGCAAACGGCTTGCTTTTCTAAGGTTAGCCGCCTCGACGAACCCCCGTCGCATTTATCGACGTCAAGTCGTTTAACGCTCGCCGCGCCGTTCTCTCTTTCGTTGAAAAGAACGGCGCGGTCGTTGCGTTTCTTTCCTTGTTTGAATTACGTTTCAACTCCCAATAATCAAACGCGCGTCGTTTAACTCGTCTTCCTCCGCCGGCTTTCTCGCTTCGCCGTCAAAAATTTTCTCAAAAAACGCAAAATTTTCAAAAAAGCGCTTGCGACGCGCGTCAAAATATCGACAATATTTTTCGTCGTTTCGTCGTGAATTTCGAGAAGACGCGCTCCGCCGGAACAAGTTTTCTCGAAACCCGTTAAACCGCAACGCATTAAGGAACGCAAAATGAAAAAACGCAAGCCGCGTCGTCCCGTTCGTTCGACGGCGTTTTTAACGCTGGCCCTCGGTTCGCTCGCCGCGCCGACTCTTGGGGAACCCGATTTAGCCGCCGTTTCTTTATCGCCGCAACCCGCCGCCGCGTCGGAAGTTGCGTCGGACGCTCAATCCGACGCAACGCCGCAAACGTCGGAAAAAATCGGCGTTCGACCTTACGAGATGGATTGGGCCGGGCGGACGGAAGAGGTTCGCCCGGCGCTCGTCGATTTTGAAAACCTCGACGGTTGGAACGTCGAAGCGGTCGGCGCCGTCGCGACGTTCGAGCGAAGCCGCGAAGAACAAATGTACGGAAAGTTTGTCGGCAAGCTAACTTACCGCAAAGACGCCGCGTCGCAAGGAACGCCGGTCGTTCGCGTTCGTCCGCCGAAACCGATTCCGATCGAGGCGGTCGATTTCGACGCGTTTTCCTGTTGGATCGTCGGTAACAACTGGGCTTGGGCGCCCGATCCGAAAACGCCGCGCGTTCGGGTTTCCGCGCTCTTCCAAACCGTCGACGGTCAAGAAGTTCCGCTTTACCTCGAAACGGTCGATTGGCGCGAATGGTTCCTTTGTTACAAGACGATTTCTAAGGAAACGCGCAAGCGACTTGGCGACGCCGCGTCGTTCAACGGTTTTCTCGTCGAAAACGGAACGAACGAAGAAGACCGAACTCTTTATTTCGACTCGTTTTGCGTTTTTAAAGAAGAGCGAAAACCGCTCGAATTTACAGCGCGTCCCAAACCGGGAATCGATCTTTTCGACGGTCAGCCGCTCGGCCTAAACTCCGGCGAAGGGCGACTTCCGTTTCCGACGCGTCCGGAAACAATTTTGCCGGACTCCGCGAAGAACCTAAAGAAAGCGGCGTTCCATACTTACGGCGACGCGTTCGACTTCGTTTACGAAGGAAGCGACGGAACGCTCGTTTACGATTACAAACCGCAAGTCGGCGATTGGTCGGACGTTACGGCGCGTTGGAACGACTCGCAACCGTTCAAACCGCTTGCCGGCGGCGGCGTCAATCGCTTAATCGGCGACGCCGGGTCGCAAGAGCCGGTCGAGAAGCGCGAACTTCTCGAAAAGAGCGTCGCAAACGGTTGCGTTACAACGCGTTGGAAGTTAACGTCGGCGACGGCGACGGCGGAGGTCGAGTACCGCTTCCAGCTTGCCGGCAAGTCGTTAATCGTCGACGTTGTCGCGCTCGGCGGGCGTATTCCGGCGGTCGAGTTCGGACGCTTCGAAGGCGTCGAAAAGCCGCGATCGTTCGCTATCCCTTATTATTTATACGATTACGGCCGTCGACCGGGAGCGCTCGTCTTTACGCCGCCGGTCGCCGATTCGGAAAAAGCGCAATCCGACGACGCTAACTCCAACGGCGGCAAGCTCTTCGCGTCCGGTCATATCGACTGGTACCGCAGCGGCGCGTCGTATTTGCTCGGCAAACACGAAGTCGGTAAAACCGACGACGGCGGCGCTTACGGCGTCGTCAACGGCGGTTCCGAATACCGAACGAAAACCGACGGAACGCGCAACGACGTTTACGAACGCTTTATTTTGACAATTTCGCCGACGTTTGAAGAGACGCTGCCGACGATCGCGAATCCGCCGTCGCCCTACAAACACGTTGCGGGCAAAGGAGTTTGGAACGCGCACGGAGCGACGACTCGCGACGGCGACAAACGAATTTGGCGCGATATTTGGCGCCGCGGAATGCGACGCGTTATCGTTACCGACCACGAAGTCTGTTGGCGCGACGGCGGAGAGAGCTTTACATTCCGTACCAAACCGGCGCCTAAAAAGGGCGGCGACGCAGGTTGGATCGATTATTCGCGCTTTATGCAGGACGAACTTGGCTTCGTTTACGGCCCGTACAACAACTTTACCGACTTCGCGCCGGTTAACGAGTATTGGTCGCCGGATATGATTTCGCGTCTTCCGGACGGTTCGCTCCAACGCGCTTGGGCCCGATGTTACGCGCCGAAACCGGCTCGAGCGGTCGAGTACTGCGAAAAGTTGACGCCGATTAACGAATCTAAGTTTCAATTTAGTTGCGCTTACTGCGACGTTCACTCGTCCGTTCCGCCTTGGACTCGCGTCGACTACGACGCCCGCGTTCCCGGCGCCGGAACGTTTACGAGCGTTTATTATCCGTTCGGCGAAATCTTCCTTCTGCAGAAGAAAAATTGGGGCGGCCCGACCTATTCCGAAGGCCCGCACCACTGTTTTTACTCCGGTTTGACCGACGGAAACTACGCCCAAGACCAACCTTACAACTTGCGCGTTAATCCTTGGCTCGTCGACTTCGACCTGCGCAAAATGCACGATCTCGAATGCAATTTCGGGCTCGGGAACGTCGGAATGTTCGCGCCCGGTTACACGCCGAAAACGCCCGCCGAAAACACGGCGCTCCTCGACCGCTTCCTCGCCGGAACGCTCGCGTTCGGACACCCGGGCTTCTTGGCGCGCGAGTTCGGAAACAACGGCGCCGCAAAGAGTTACTTTATGATTCAACAGATCGCGTCGCGCTACACGCAAGTTTCCGCGAAGTCGATTCGTTACTTCGACGCCGACGGGAACGCGCTCGACACGAGCGCCGCGCTCGCCGCCGACGTCGTGAAGCGCTCGCAAGTCGCGGTCGAGTACGCCGACGGAACGACGGTCGTCGCGAACGGTTCGGAGAAAGAAAAGCTCAAAACAACGTTCGCCGGACGCAAGATTTCGCTCCCGCCAAACGGTTACGTCGCTTGGACTTCCGACGGCGAAATTCTCGTCGAGTCGCGCCTTTCCGACGCCGGAAACCGCTTCGACTACTGCGCGGCGCCGGAATATATTTACCTCGACGGACGCGGCGTTTGGACCGTTTGCGAGCGCGCTTGCGGGGCCGGGTCGGGCGTTTGCCGAATTTTGGACGCTAACTCTTTCGAGTTAATCCCTTACGACGGCGCGGAACTCGGTTTCAAAATCGCCGACGCAAACGAAAGCGTTTCGGCGGTCGCGCTCGATTACGACGGCAAGGAAATCGGCGAAGCGCAAGTCCGTCGGTCGCGCGGATTTACGTTCGTTTCCAAAGTCGACGGCGCGTTCTCTTACCGCTTGACGAAAACGCCGATTAGCGACGCCGTATCGACCGACGCAAAGAACGAAACGGCGGCGGGTTGCGAACGTTGGAGTTGCGACCGCTTCAACGTCGCGCCGGGCGAAACGGTCGTCTTGCGCGACGTCGACGGAAAAACGGTCGAATTTACGATACCGAAAGACGCGGCGCCGGGCTCGCGAATTTGGACGGAGCCGGAAACGGGCGCGTTCGTCGATTTTTCAGTCGCAAACGCCGTCGACGCGGACTTTGCGTTCGACGCAAAAACCAACGTTTTGACCGCGACGCTAAAAACCGCCTTGCCGCGCGCCGCCGGAACGCTTTCCGTCGACTTCGCCGGAAAAGCGTTTTCTAAGCCGTTTAATTTCAACGGTTCCGAAATATCGCGTCTTACCTTCGAGTTCGCGGCGCCGAACGCCGTCGGCGACGAAACGGCTCGCGGCGCAGTCGTCGCGAAGCCGCCGCAAGGCGAACCGCTCGAAACCGTTTATTCGTTGGAGTTAGAAACCTCGCCGCAGTTCGTTCCGTTCGAAACGCTCGACTTCGGCGCTTCAAACGGTCGCGTTTCGACGAACGTCGAACTAACGCCCTATCTCCAACGTCGGGGCGCGGTTCCGTCGCCGTCGTTCGCCAATTCCGGCGCGATCGCGAACTTCGAAACGGGGCAATCTTGCGGCGGCGACGCGCGGTCGGGTTATTTCCTTCATCCGCCGTATATGGGCGGCGCGACCGGGCGAACGTATCTCCGCTTCGACTTTGAAGTTCCGAACGAACCGGCGACGTTCCGCGTCGACGTCGGCAAGAAAGACGAAAGCCACCTCGGCGACGGGATTCTTTTCCAAGTCGCGGTCGCAACGTTCGCCGACGACGGCTCGATTTCCAACGAGCAAACGCTTGTGGAAACGACGGTTGCGAAACACGAATGGAAGCCGCTCGAAGCCGATTTGAGCGCGTTCGCCGGAAAGCGAGTTTCGCTACTTATCGTCGCCGACGTTGGAAAAGCGGACGACTCGAGCGGCGACTGGGGCGTCGCGTCGAACCCGCGCCTCGAATCGTCGGAAACCTCGTTGGTTCGACGGTTAACGAACGTCGAAAAAACGACGACGCGTCCTTGACCGCGACGTAATATCGCTAAGCGGCGGCGTTAAATCGCGTCGTTAAACAACGTCGGCGGCTTTTCCCTCTTTTCTCGGGAAGAGCCGCCGACGCTTAACCGTTTGATTCGCAACGCTTAACAACGCTTATTATTCAAAAAATATCCAATCTGCTTCGCGCTTTTTGTCGCGTCGCGTCATCGTTGAGCGTCTCGTTTTTTTCTTCGACATAAGTCGACCAATAAACTGATTTTACAGAATTACGCGTTACGCCGCGACCGGTCGCGTAACAAACGGCTCGCCAACGCCTCCGCCAAGGTTCGACGCGGTTTCCCTCCCTCGTTTATTTTCGGTCGAGCCCATTCGCTCTTCGCCAACGCCTTCGTTTTCTTCCTTTTTTATCTCTTTATCTCTTTTTAAGGCGGCGTTCCCGTTCGCTTTCATCGGCTCCGTTCTTCGCCCGCCTTAAGCCTCCGCGCCCATCCTCGACGTTTCTCTATCTTCCTTTAACGCTCGACTTAAAGCGCGCCCAAACGTTCTAAACCTTGTTGCGCCGCCGTTCTTACCGCTTCGCTCTCGCTCGTCGCTCCCTTGCGATAATATTCGCGCGCTTTCTCGACGTCTTTCGGAACGTAAGCGCCGATTTCGCAACAATAAGCAAACTCGACCGCCGCGATCTCGTCGCCGGCGTTCGCGGCTTCGCGATAAAGCTCGACCGCTTTCGCTTGGTCTTTCTCGACGCCCCAACCGTTCGCGTAACAACGCGCTAAACCCAGCTTCGACAAGGCGCCGTCGCCCGTCCGCTCGACCGCTTTGCGGAACAGTCGGTTCGCTTCGGCTTCGTCCTTCGCGACGCCGTCGCCGTTCCAATAGCAAATCCCCAGCAAATACGCCGCGTCGCCGTCGCCGAGTTCGTCCGCGCGCCGCAACCACCGCCTCCCTTCGGTCTCGTTCTCTTCGACGCCGCTCCCGTTCAGATACGCTTTTCCGACCCAAGCCGCGCCGCGTCGATCCCCCAACTCCGCCGCGCGCAACGCCCATCGGAAAGCCTCCTCGGAATTCCGTTCGACCTTTTCCCCGTTCTCGTAAAGAAGCGCGAGCCACATCGCCGCGAAAGAATCGCCGAGCTCCGCCGCTTTGCGATACCATTCGAGCGCCTTCGGCATATCGCCGGCCCTTCCTTCGCAAAAGACGCCGAGCGCGAGCGCCGCCTTCGCGTCGCCCTTCTCCGCCGCCGCCGTTTTCTCCGCGATAAAAACCGTCGCGTCGACTCGCGCCTTTCCCGTCTCGCCGCAACCGATCGCCAACCCTAAACACGCCGCGAACGCGAACGCGACGCCCGTTTTCGTCTCCTTGCGTTTCACCGTCGTTCTCTCCGTTTTCCTTTCGCTCTCTTGGCTTCGACTCGTCCGCGCGTTCGCCGCCGACGTTTCGACGCATCGCAAACGTTTTATTCGTTTAACTTACAACGTTTCCAATTGGTTTGTCGTTTCCCGCCCGCGCAACCGAGGCCGTCAAGTCGCGGCGGCTTTTTTTTCTTCGCCGGGAAGCGCTAATTCCCAATCATCGGCGCGACGACGCCCGCTACCAACGCCTTCCACAGCGGCAATCTCCGGCATTTTTTTCTTTCGCGTTCGTTTCCGAAGCGTTTGTCTCCTTCGTTTTCACTTTTGTCATTTTTTCCTTTTATTTAATATTAGCGCAAAGGTAAGACGTCGCGTCCGTTCCTTTTGTCGGCGCGCCGAGTTCCGCCGCTCGGCGATAACATTCGATCGCCGCTTCTTTATCGACCGCGACGCCCCAACCGAACGAATAACAGCGTCCCAACGCAAGCGTCGCTTTAGGGTCGCCGAGTCCGGCCCCTTTGCGCGTCCATTCGAACGCTTTTTCTTCGCTCGCTTCGACGCCGATTCCGTTCAGATAACAATATCCGAGACGCCGCATTCCGTCGGGATCGCCCGCTTCGGCTCGCGCTTTCGCTTCTTCGAACGTCGCTTTCTCCGCCGACGCGGCGACGCCCCCGCACCCAAACGTCGCGATCGTCGCCGCGACCGCGACCAACGTCGCCGCCGCCCAAACGACCGCTCGGACGCGCCGCGCCGTTCGACGCTTCGCCGAGCGACGCGACGTTTTACGCTGTTTTCCGTTGCCAAGAGCGGTCGATTTCGTCATTTTTTGGGTTCCTTAACGCTTTTTCTTAGTTCGGCGTCGGAGCCGTTCGCCCCGACGCCGCTAAGAGCGCCGAACGATGGGAAATTTTACGAAAAAACGACAAAAAAAGCCCCAAAAATAAAAAATTTTTCGGCGGCGACGCGACGCTCGCCGCGCCGCCTGTTCCGGTCGCGCTTTTTCCCGTCGCTTGCGTCGTTACTCGCTCGCTTATTCGCCGTTTGTCGCGATCTCCTCGCCGGGAAGCGGGCGCGGCGTTTCGAGCCGACGCTTGACTTCGGCGTCGCGCCGCTTCTGCAATTTTCGCTCTTGGCGAGCGTATTCCTTGGCTTGCGCCAAATTCTTCGGCGTTCCGTATCCCGTTTGATAACAATAGATAAGATTATTTACCGCCGTCGGATCGCCTAACGCGAACGCTTTGCGCGTCCATTCGAGTCCCTTTCCGACGTCCATTAGCGCGCCCTCGCCCAGCAAATAACACGCGCCAAGGTTCGCCGCCGCCTCGGCGCTCCCCAGCTCCGCCGCTTTACAATACCAGTCAAACGCGGCTTTTTTGTCGACCGCGACGCCCCAACCTTCGTCGTAACACAATCCTACGCAATTCATTAGCAAAGCGTCGTTCAAATCCGCGCCTTTTCGAAACCAGTGAAAAGCGAGCCTTTCGTCCCGCGCGCGGTAAATACCGTTCTTGTAACAATAACCGAGCTTCCACATCCCGATCGGATCGCCCGCCTCGGCTTCGAGTCGCGCCCGCTCGAAAATCGCCTTTTCCCGCGCGCTCCAGCCCCAGTACGCGGCGACGCCCAACGTTAACGTTAGAACGATCGCCGCCGCGACGGCGTTTCTCCTCTTCGTTTTCGACGCCTCCGTTCCGCCGTTCGCGTTATCGTTTCTTATTTCAGCGTTTAACGTCGATTTCACCGTTTTTTCTCCTTTTTTCTCGTTTCTTTTTTCCGCGAAGCCGCTCCTCGCGCGCCCTTGTTTCCCGAGTATTTCAACCGATAATTATATTGTCGTTTCTAAATAATTCAACCGGTCGCGTCTTTCCCCGGCGTTTCAACAATCGACGGGTTCGCCCGGCGCGGCGTTCTTCGCGTCGTTAAGAGCGACTTTCGCCCAAAAATTTCGCGAAAAAAACTTCCCTTTCGTCGCAAAATCGGTTATAATAAACGGCGCGTCGACGCTCGAAGCGGCGGCGTTTCCCGTTTTCCTTTCCTTTTACCTTCCAACGAAATTCCCGACCAAACGCCGTCCCGCAAAGCGTTAGCGGAGCGGAAGCGTTCGTCGGCGGAGCGTTTTATGTCCGACAAAAAATACGATATCGGCCTCGTCGGCGCCGGCGTGATGGGCCAAAATCTCGCCCTTAATATGGTCGACCGCGGTTTCAGCGTCGCCGTTTACGACCTCGCGGCCTCGCAAACCGACAAATTCCTCGCCAAAGACGAAGCGAAGTCGAAAGGCGACGCGCTGACCGGCGCCTACGCGCTCGAAGAACTCGCGTCGAAACTGAAAACGCCGCGCAAAGTCTTGATGATGGTTACCGCGAAAGACCCGGTTCCGGCGCTCGAAAACGCCCTTTACCCGGATCGCGCTCCGGTCGACGCCGTTCTCGACGCGCTTCTTCCGCATCTCGAACCGGGCGACGTCGCGATCGACGGCGGGAACACGCACTTCAAAGACACCGAACGCCGCGTCAAATTCCTCGCCGAGCGCGGAATCCGTTTCGTCGGGAGCGGCGTTTCCGGCGGCGAAGAGGGCGCTCGCAAGGGCCCGAGCCTGATGCCCGGCGGCGACCCGGAGGCTTGGCCGCTCGTTCAGCCGATTTTCCAAGCGATTTCGGCGAAAGTCGGCCCGAACAACGACGTTCCGTGTTGCGATTGGATCGGAAACGGCGGCGCGGGCCATTACGTTAAAATGGTTCACAACGGCGTCGAATACGGCGATATGCAGCTCATCGGCGACGCGTATTGGATTCTCAAAAACGCCGTCGGCGCGACGAACGAAGAACTCGCCGAAATCTTCGGCCAATGGAACCGCGAAGAACTCGACAGTTACCTCATCGAGATCACCCGCGACATTTTCACCGTCGTCGATCCGAAAACGAAAAACGGCCTCGTCGACGTTATCCTCGACGCGGCGGGCGCCAAGGGAACCGGGAAGTGGATGAGCCAACACGCGCTCGACCTCGGCGTCCCGAGTTCGCTCGTTACCGAAGCGGTTTACGCTCGGTCGATTTCGTCCCTCAAAGCGGAGCGCGTCGCCGCGAGCCGCGTTCTCTCCGGCCCGACGAACGTCCGTTACTCCGGCGACCGAGCCGAGTTCATTAATCAAGTGAAGCAAGCGCTTTACGCGTCGAAAATCTGCAGTTACGCGCAAGGGTTCGCCCAACTTCGCGCCGTCGCGAAGGAGTTCGGCTGGACGCTCGACTTGGGCCGAATCGCGCTCCTTTGGCGCGGCGGCTGCATCATTCGCGCCGTCTTCCTCGAACGCATTAAAGAGGCGTTCGACGAGAACCCGAACCTCGAAAACTTGCTCCTCGCGCCCTATTTTAAAGCGGCGGTCGAAAACGCGCAAACCGCTTGGCGCAACGTCGTTAAGACGGCGGTCGAACTCGGAATCCCGGCGCCCGGCTTCGCGACCGCGCTGACGTATTTCGACGCCTACCGCTCGGAACGCCTCCCGGCGAATCTCATCCAAGCGCAACGCGACTATTTCGGCGCCCACACGTACAAGCGCGTCGACGACGAAACCGGCGCCGCCCATCACACCGACTGGATCGCCGAAAAGAAATAACGCCGCGCAAGCGTTAAAAGCGGTCGTCAAAAACCGCCCCGTTCACCCGTCTTAACGCTCCTTGCCGCGACGGTCGCCGTTTTTACGCGTTCGACCGTCGCGCCGGGAGCGTTTTCGCGCTTCTTGACAACTTTACTATTTCGCCCATTTTCCCCGTCTTAACGCCGACGTAATCTTTTCGGCAAAAACTCGCCGCGTTCGCTGAAAATCGTTGACGCGGCGCGTCCGTTCCGTTAAAATAAGAGCGCGAAACGACGTTTCAACGTTCCGGCGTTCTCCGTTTTCGACGTTCGCGACCGCTTCGTTTCGCCTTCCCGTTCCCCCCCGACGAAAGGAACCGACGATGACCGTTTCCCGTTTTCCTCTATTTTCGCTATTTTCCGCCGTTTTAACCGCCGCGTTTCTTGCGGTTAACGCGCCGACGTTCGCCGCCGAACCGTCCGCCGTTCGGATTTGGCCGGTCGATCCGCACTTGAAAATTTTCGGCGACTCGCAAGCCGCCGACGCCGTCCCGCTCGTCCTCCGCGCCGCTCGCAACGAATACGAATCGGGCCAATTCGGGTTGCGCGCCGACGCCGACGTCGCCGGGCTTTCCCTCGCCGTCTCGGATTTAACGAACGCCGACGGGGGCAAAATCGCCGCGTCGAACGTTCGACTCCGCCCGATCGGAACGATTCCCGTTACCAAAAACACGCCGGGCGCCGACAATATCGTCGTCCGCAAAGCCCCGTTCGACGCGCCGGACGTTCTCCGCGAAGAAACGACGCTCGACCTAACCGCGCAAACGTCGAAAGGCGTTTGGGTTACGCTCTTCGTTCCGAGCGAAACGGCGCCGGGCCGCTACACCGGCACGATTACGGTCGCCTCCGAAACGGCGCGCGCCGAACTTCCGCTCGAAGTCGAGGTTTTCCGCTTCGAACTCCCGCAAGAGCGACACTTATGGGCGACGAACTGGTTCGCTTACGGTCGGTTCGCGACGGCGGCGGGCGTCGAGTTCGCGTCGGAGGAATATTGGGCGGTTTTGGAGCGTTATTTCCGCAATATGGCCGAGCACCGCCAAAACGTCGTTTACGTCTACTGGCGCCCGGGCGACGGTCTCACTCGAGCGACGCGTTCGAAAGACGGCGCTTGGAACGTCGACTTTTCCCGCCTCGAACGCTATCTTAAACTCGCGGAGGAAACCGGCGTCGGCGAGCGGTTTGAACTCGTTCACGTCGGTTCGATCGATCGCGACGACAACACGATAAACTGGGCCGACGGCGCGGTTTACGACGAAGCGCAAGGGAAATCCGTTTGGCTTCCCTCCGAAGAATGGCTCGAGCCGGTTTTGAGCCGTCTCGAAGCGTATTTGGTCGAAACGGGCCGAATCGACCGCTGCATGATTCACATCGCCGACGAGCCGTTCCGCGCCGACTTGCCCGCTTGGCGCGCCGCGTCGCGTCGGGTTCGCGAAATCGCCCCAAAACTGCGCCGAATCGACGCGATCGAGTCGACCGATTTTGTCGGCGATCTTGAAATTTGGGTTCCGAAGCTCTCGCACTTCGACCGTTGGCGCGAATTTTACGAAGAAGTCCGCGCCGACGCCGCTCAAAAGGGCGCCGACGTCGAATTTTGGTACTATATTTGTTGCCATCCTTACGGCGAACGCTACCCGAACCGCTTTATGGATTTGCCCGGCTCCCGCGTCCGCGCGATCCATTGGCTGAATTATTCGGAGAACTTAACCGGCTATTTGCACTGGGGTTACAACTTTTGGGGAGACGACCCGTTCGGCGCCCCGACGGAGAAATACGGCCCCGGCGACACGCACGTCGTCTACCCCGGCCCGCTCGACTCGATTCGTTGGGAGCTAGAACGCGAAAGCGTCGAGGATTACGAATATTTCGTTTTGCTCGAAAATCTAATCGCCGACGTTAAAAAGAGTTCAGGCGCCGAATTGCGTTGGCTGAACGCGAAAACACGCTCGCTCGAACTCGCTCGCCGAGCGATTAGAACGCCGTCCGACGTCGCGCTCGACCCGGCGGTCTTTACCGAAACGCGCCTCGAACTGGCTCGCGAAATCGAGTCGCTGACGAACGGCCCGCGTTTGCTCGTCCAAACGTTCCCCGGCGACGGCGCGACGCTCGTCCCGGGCCCGGTCGTTATCGAGTTTTACGGCTTGACGGAGCCCGGCGCGACCGTCTCAATCGGCGGCAAAGCGGTCGAAGTCCGCCCGGACGGGACGTTCGAACACTCGACTTGGCAAGAGAAAACCGGCGCGGTCGAGATTGTCGCGACGACGCCGGACGGTCGAACGGCGAAAACGGTTCGACGCTTCGTCGCGGCGCCGCCGGTCGTTCCAGTCGCGGCGACTCAAGAAGCGGCGAAGTAACGTCGTTTCGGCCTTTGCGTTCCTTAAAAAACGCTCGAGACGTTTCGCCGTTTCGCGCCGAGAGCGTCCCGGGCGTTCCTCGTTTCCCCGTTCCCATTTTCCCCGTTCTTCCCGTTTTTCCCCTTTTAACTCCCGTTAAGTTAAGGAGCTTTCCCCCGATGAAATTTTCAACGCTTCGCTTCGTCGTCGCGGCGGCTTTCGTCGCGGCGGCGGGAACGCTTTATTTCGGCGCTTCTCCCGCTTCCAACGCCGACGAACCGGCTAAACGCTTAACGAAAGAAGAAATCGTCGACGACTTAACGTCGCTGATTAAATACCCGGAACTTAAAAACTTGCCGAACGTCCGCGAGTACGAGCGCCGCAAGCGAACGGTCGAAATCGGCGGCAAGGAATACGTCGTTTGGACCGACGCGATTCAAGCCGCGCTCGACGAGAAAAAAGGCGTTTACATCCCGAAATCGGACGACGTTTATTATATCGACAACCCGATTATGCTCGACTCCGATCGCGCGATTCAAGCCGACCCGGAGGCGCGAATTCACGCCGTCCCGGACTTGAACGCTTGCATGCTGCGCAATCGGCATATGCTCCCGGGCCGGATTCGTCCGGTTTACCTCGACGACAACTCGTCGCGCGACTTCCGCATTACCGTTAGCGGCGGGATTTGGTCGCAAGAAAAGAAACACCGCTCCGAAGGAGACGGCGCGTCCGACCGCAAGCGGACGATTCCGGGCTCGGCGGGCGTTTTCCTCTTCTCGAACGTCGCCGATCTCTCGATTACGAACGTCCGGATTGAAAAGGGCGCGCCGTTCGCGATTCACGTTTCGAACGCTCGGAACGTTTTCGTTTCGGACGTCGCGGTCGAAACGAACTGCGACGGCGTCCACTTCAACGGCCCGCTTTCCCGCGCCGTCGTTCAAAACCTCGACTGCGTTCGCACCGGCGACGACTGCGTCGCGATCAACGCTTGGGACTGGCCGCAAAGCGGGCCCGCGCTTGGGCCCATCGACCGCGTTTTGGTTCAAAATTGCCGCTCGGTCTCCGGTTCGTTGAAGGATATTCGCCTTCTGCCCGGCGTCTTGGTTTACCCGGACGGAACGAAAATCGACTGCCCGATCACGAACGTCGTTTTGCGCGACCTCGAAGGCTTCAACTACTTCAAGATGTACGCGCAGTCGTTGCCCGGCCGCCAAAACGAATGTTACGTCGGAACGCTCGACAATATTTACGTCGACAATCTCAAAGGCGCGCTCGCCTGCACGCCGACCACCGGTTGGGACGCCGACTTTTACGGCGTCGGGCCGAACAAAAAAGTCAACCCGATCGCGCCGATCAGTATTCTCTCGAACTCGCGCAACTTGACATTTGAAAATTTGACGATTAAAAAGCCGGAAGGCGACGCTTGCTTGGTTTACGTCGGCCCGGAATGTATGCAATTTTGGTACGGTTCCGGCGAAAACCGCCGCCCGGTCGACGTTTTTATGAGCGACGCGACCTGCGTCGTCGAGAATATCGAGTTCAAAAACCTCCGGTTCGAAGACGGAACGCCGGTTCCGAACCCGGAAAAGCTCGTCCGCCCGGTCAAACTTAGCCGCAACCCCAAATATCCGAAGGAATCCCCGCGCGGCGGCGACGGCGGCGGCGAAGTCCGGCGCGTCGACGTTCTCCAATAACGCCGGACGCGAACCGTTTTCAAACACTTTTCAAATATACGACGTTTGAAAACAATCGTTCGCTTTCGCTCCCAAACGCGGCGCCGTTTCAAAATTCCCGAAGCGGCGCCGCGCTTCCCATTCCCCCCAGTTTTTCCTATTTTCCCCCTTTAAAATTCTTGAATTCCAAATCAAGTT